>VGZQ01000065.1 GCA_016872535.1 Rhodospirillales bacterium
CAACATTCCGACCGAGGAAAATCCCGCGACCGGGAAGAATACGGCGCTCAGCGTGATCGCGCTGCTGCGCCGGTTGACCGCGCCCATGGTGGTGGGGAGCTAGGGCGTTCATGAAATCCAAATCCGCCTCGCGCCGGAAAAAAGGACCGAATGCGGAACGCGTCGCCGCGATCCGGCAAAGTTTCGCCCGGCAGGCATTCATGGCGCATCTTGGCGCCCAAATCGTTCGCATCGGCGCCGGAACGATGGAACTTCGGCTGCCGCGGCGGAAAGAACTGTTGCAGCAACATGGATTTTTTCACGGCGGCGCCATTGCCACGCTGGCCGACGTGGCGGGAGGCTATGCCGGGTTTTCGTTGATGGGGCCGGAGGACAGCGTGCTCACGGTCGAGTTCAAGCTCAACATCATGGCGCCGGGCGACGGCGAGGAGTTGCGCGCCATCGGTCAGGTCATCCGCGCGGGGCGAACCCTCACCATTACCCGCGCCGACGTGTTCGTGCGCAAACGCGGCCGCGAAACCCTGTGCGCCACGGCGCTGCAAACCCTGATGCGCATGGCGGGCAAGCGGGAACGGGATCGGTTTTAGAGCCTTCAGCCGACCAACGTATCGATCAGGCGCGCAGTTTCGGCAACCCGTGCGGCGAGGCGATGGGCGATGAATTCGTGGAACATGGCCGCCAAGTCCGGACGCTCGACGCGCAAGCGTTCGAGGTTCGCGCGCGTCAAACGATAGCCGGCGGTGGGCAGGTCGGCGACGACCGATGCCGAACGCGGGACGTCGAGGTAAAACGCGACTTCGCCGACCACGGTGCCGGCACCGATCGAGCGAAGGCGCGCCTCGCGTCCATCGGCGGTCTTGAGGCGGATCGAAACCTTTCCGGTCTCGATGAAAAAGAGATCGTTGGATTCCTCGCTTTGGCGAATGACCGATTCGCCGGGATTAACCGCGAACGGCTCCAGGAAGGACAGAAAGTCTTGGACATCGACGCCGGCGCTTCCGGCAATGCGCCGAAGCTGGTCGGCAAGTGGATCGCGCGCGGCGGAATCGGTGCCGCGGTCGTGCGCCAACAACCGATCTTCGCACCATTCCATCGCATGATCGAGATCGGGAAAGAAACGGACGTTGGCGGACGAATCGCCGCCGATCCGTTCGCGCCCGAGTTGATGGGCGAGCTCGGGCGAAAGCCCGGAAAAGACGAGTTGAAACGACCGATCCTGGGCATATTGCGCCATGCGGGCGAACCCGAGCGTGGCCGAGGAATCGAGCCCAATGACCCGTGTAAAGTCGAGGACCACGAATTGAACCTGGGGACGGGAACGATCGTCGAGCCGCGCGCGAACGAGCGCAAGCAAGCGGCTCGCGGTACCGAAGAAGATATACCCTTGCAGCCGCAGGACGTGAATCGTCCCGCCGTTCGCCTCCAAATGCGCGCGTTGGCGTTCGGGGCGATCGACGTTGCTGTGGAATTCCGCCCCGGAGAGCGAATGGCGGACAACGCTGGTCCGGCTGTAGTTGACGACGAACAGAACGACGCCGATCAGAATACCGGCTCCGATCCCTTCGAGCATCCCGATGGCGCCCGTGATTGCGAGTACGACCAGAACCAGGGCATATTCGGATCGGGACAACCGAAGCCGAGTGTCGTACGCCCATTCCAACAGAAGATCGAGCCCGAGATAAAATAGGATTCCGCCGATGATCGTTTTAGGCAGCCACAGCATCGCGTCGGCGCCGAGAAAAAATGCCACGAGGCATACCAACGATGCGATCAGTCCGGTCAGGCGTACGGGAGCGCCCATGCGGTGGGCGAGAATCGAGCCGCTGAGCGAATGAAATCCGGGGAAAGCGGCCCCGCCCGCGCCGATCATATTGGCGATTCCGGTGGCGCGAAGTTCGCGGTTGAGGTCGATGTCGCGCCGAGTCGCGACCTCCAGGCTACCGGCGAGAAGAAGGAAGGCAAGGACGCCGATAATGATCATGGTGCCGATCGTCGGCAACGTTTCGGCGAGCGCCTGCCAATCGGCATTATGGAAAAAAACCCATGGCGGTTGCCAATGGCTATCGCCGGCGCCCGCTTCGAACAAATATCCGCGATTGCGAAGGTCGGCCGAATCGGATTGTGTCAAGCCGGCGACGGCATAAAACCCGGCGATTCCGACCGCCATGACCGTCGGCATGACGAGATAATGGCGAACACGCCGTTGCAGGAACCAAAGGAGCAATCCGAAGGCGATGCCCGGAATCCATTGACCGAGGGCGACGGGGTCGCTCAGGGACGGCAGATGTTCGAATCCGAGCGGGTACGACGTCAGCGTCGTAAAGCTGCCGCGCACGAGCAGCCAACCGACCCCGGCCAGGAATCCCGCGACGACCGGGAACGGAATAAACCGGACCAAATTGCCGATCCGGAAGGCGCCCAAGAGAAACAACGTCGCGCCGAAGACCAACGATGCGGCCGCGATGGCGACCGTCATGGTCGCGAACGCGGTATCCGCGTCGCCGCCGGCCCCGACGAGGGTGATGATGGCGGCCGCGACCAACGCCAGGATAGCCGCCGGTTCGATCTGGGCCATCGCAATCGTGCCGGGGTAGCTGCTGGCGAATGCCATGACCAATCCCAACACGATGGCGCTGACGAGGCCAAGTTGCGTTCCTTGCGCGGCGTACGGCTCGAGATCGCCGACAAAGATTAATGCGGACACCGACAAGGCGCGAATGATCGAGAGCACGCCCGACGTGGCGCCCACGGCCAGGGCGGGCACGGCTCGATCGAAGCCGAAGTCGCGTCGCCAAGGGGACATGGTTGGTTATAGGGGGCGTTCGTGGGATGTCGGGGGCGTTCGCGGGTATTCCAGATCGTGACCAGGGGCCGCTTTCGACCCGCGCGTGGAGGCAGGAATGAGCCCGTGGGAAAGACTGTATAGGCTTTTCCGGGTCTTGCGTCAGCGCGGATTTGGCAACGGGAAAAATTGACGTTTACGTTAACGTCAATTATCGTAGGCTGTCGAAGGATTGCGGATCGAAGGTTAGGCTGCGCCATGATCCCCAACGATTATCCCGCCTTGCGCTTTGATCTCGGCGAGACGGCCGATCAGCTGCGCGCGACCGTGCGCGCCTTCGCCGCGCGCGAGGTCGCGCCCCGCGCCGACGCCATCGACCGGGTCAACGATTTTCCCGCCGATCTCTGGCGGAAGTTCGGCGAACTCGGCCTGCTCGGCGTCACGGTCGAGGAGGAGTACGGCGGCGCCGGCATGGGCTACACCGAGCACGTGGTGGCGATGGAGGAAATCAGCCGCGCTTCGGCTTCGGTCGGGCTGAGCTACGGGGCGCATTCCAACCTGTGCGTCAACCAGATCCGCCGCAACGGGACGGCGGCGCAGAAAAGGCGTTATTTGCCCGGGCTGATCGCGGGCGACAAAGTCGGCGCGCTCGCCATGAGCGAAGCCGAGGCCGGCTCGGACGTGGTCGGCATGCGGCTGCGCGCCGACAAGAAGGGCGATCGTTATATCCTCAACGGCGCGAAAATGTGGATCACCAACGGCCCCGACGCGGACGTGCTGGTGGTTTACGCCAAGACCGATCCGGCCGCCGGGCCGCGCGGCATCACCGCGTTCCTGATCGAGAAAGGTTTCAAGGGCTTTTCCGCCGGCGCCAAGCTGGACAAGCTCGGCATGCGCGGCTCGAACACCGGCGAATTGATCTTCGCCGATTGCGAAGTGCCGGCCGAAAACGTACTGGGTGCGGTCGGCGGCGGCGTCAACGTGCTGATGAGCGGCCTCGATTACGAGCGCGCGGTACTGGCCGGCGGCCCGATCGGCATCATGCAAGCCTGCCTGGACGCGGTGATCCCCTACATGCACGAGCGCAAGCAGTTCGGCGAACCCATCGGCAGTTTTCAATTGATGCAGGGCAAGCTCGCCGACATGTACGTGGCGTTGAGCGCCGCACGCTCGTACGTCTATGCGGTGGCCAAGGCCTGCGACCGGGGCGAAACCGCGCGCAAGGACGCCGCGGGCGCGATCCTTTATGCCGCCGAAAAGGCCACCTGGATGGCGTTGCAGGCGATTCAGTGCCTGGGCGGCATGGGTTATGTCAGCACCAGCGCCACCGGACGGTTGTTGCGCGACGCCAAGCTCTACGAAATCGGCGCCGGGACCAGCGAAATCCGCCGTTGGCTGATCGGGCGCGATTTGTTCGAGGAAACTTTATAACACACTATTGACATATAACTATATTCATGACAATTTGTATATGTACTATCTATTTTCGAGGTTAACTATGAACACCTCAACATTATCAAAATCGTCGCCCGAAATGGATCGGGTGTGTTCTGGGTTGCCGACGAAGTCGGCCAAAATCCGAGCCTTGGCTCGGGCCGGATACCAGAGGGCAGACATCGCGCGGCATCTCGGTATTCGCTACCAGCACGTTCGCAACGTGTTGGAGCGGCCAAGGGCCGCCGAAGCGGCAAATAGGGCCAAGAGCGCTGGGGGGCATTCTCAAACCATGGCGTGGGCACAAATCGGCCCGGACGGCCGGGTCGTCATTCCAGCTCCGTTTCGCCAGCAGCTTGGGCTTGGAGATGATGCCCGCGTATTGATGCTGATGGAAGATGGCGAACTCCGGCTGGTGGGTCGGGATGCCGCCATCGCTCGGGCTCAGGCGTTGGTAGCAAAGTATGTTCCGGAAGGCGTGAGCCTCGTTGACGAGCTTCTTGCGGATCGTCGCCGCGAAGCCGCGCGGGAGAATCGGCGTGGGTAGTGTTGTGCTCGATGCGTCTGCCGCGCTGGCGCTTCTCAAGGGAGAGTCGGGCGCCGAAGCCGTCAAACGCCATATCCCGGGCGCGGTGATATCGGCGGTCAATCTCGCTGAAGTTGCTGGCCGCCTTGCGGCGGCCGGAATGAAGGAAGGCCCGATCCGCGCCGCGGTTGCGACGCTAGGGCTCGAAATTGCCCCTTGCGAGGAGTCGCGGGCCATTGCGATTGGTTTGCTTTACCCTGCGACGCGTCAGCACGGACTCTCCCTCGGCGATCGAGCCTGTTTAGCCTTGGCCCAGGAACGTAAACTACCGGCGGTGACAGCGGATCGAGCATGGAAATCCCTCGCCATCGACGTTGAAATCTTGCTGATTCGGAATTGAGGCGCGCAATCGTGTTAACGCATGCCGATCCCGTCGTTATCGCCGCCGCCGCCCGCACCCCCATGGGCGGCTTTCTCGGCGACTTGAAGGATGTCTCGGCGCCCGCGCTCGGCGCCACCGCCATCAAGTCCGCGGTGGAACGCGCGCGCGTGAAACCGGACGAGATCGACGAAGTGATCATGGGCCTTTGCCTGTTCGCGGGCCTCGGCCAGGCGCCCGCCCGGCAGGCCGGCCGGTTCGCGGGTCTGCCCGATTCCGCCGGCGCCACCACCATCAGCAAGATGTGCGGCTCGGCCATGAAGGCGGCGATGCTGGCGCACGACCTTCTCGTTGCCGGCACCAACAAGGTGATGGTCGCGGGCGGCATGGAAAGCATGAGCAACGCGCCCTACCTGCTCGATCGGGCGCGCTCCGGCTACCGCATGGGTCACGGGCAAATCCGCGACCACATGTTTCTCGACGGTCTCGAGGACGCCTACGACAAGGGCCGCCTGATGGGCACCTTCGCCGAGGATACGGCGCAAGCCTACCAATTCACCCGCGAACAGCAGGATTCCTTCGCCATCGAATCCCTGAAGCGCGCGCAAAAGGCGATCACCGAAGGGACCTTTGCGGCCGAAGTGACTCCCGTATCGGTCAAATCCGGCAAAACCGAAACGTCGGTGGCGCAGGACGAACAGCCCCTTAAGGCCAAGCTCGATCGTATTTCGTCATTGAAGCCCGCGTTCCGCGAGGGCGGCACCGTTACCGCCGCCAATTCCAGTTCCATCTCCGACGGCGCGGCGGCGCTGGTGATGATGCGCCGTTCCGAGGCCGAACGGCGGGGGATCAAGCCGCTCGCGGTCGTGCGCGCCCAGGCGACGCACTCGCAGGCGCCCGCGTGGTTCACCACCGCGCCGGTCGGCGCGATCCGTAAATGCCTCGACAAGGCGGGGTGGACGTCGAAAGACGTCGAGCTTTACGAAATCAACGAGGCATTCGCCGTCGTCACGCTCGCGGCCATGCGCGATCTCGATTTGCCGCACGACAAGGTCAATGTCCACGGCGGGGCCTGCGCGCTCGGCCATCCCGTCGGCGCTTCGGGGGCGCGCATCATCGTCACGCTGCTGGCGGCGATGGAAAAGTACGGCGCCCGACACGGCCTCGCGGCGCTCTGCATCGGCGGCGGCGAGGCGACCGCCATGGCCTTCGAGCGGATCAACTGACGAGGACCCCTCTTCATGCCCCGCCGCAAGCACGGCCCCACCGTTCTGATCACCGGCGCGAACCGCGGCCTCGGCCTCGAATTCGCGCGCCAATACGCCGCCGACGGCTGGCGGGTGATCGCCACCTGCCGCCAGCCCAAGGCGGCCAAGAGCCTGAGCGCGATCAAGGGCGACGTCCGGGTCCGCGCCCTCGACGTGACCGACCCGGTTCAGGTGCGCGCGCTCGCCCGCGCGCTCAAGAGCGAAGCGATCGACCTGCTCATCAACAACGCCGGCATTTACGGTCCGCGCAAGGAAACGTTTGGGCAGGTGGATCTCGACGCGTGGCACCGGGTGTTCGAAACCAATGTCATGGGCCCGATGATGATTTCCGAGGCATTGGCCGATCACGTCGCGCGCAGCGAACGCAAGACCATCATCGCGCTGACCAGCCTGATGGGCAGCATCGCCGAAACCCAATCCGGCGGGGGCTACATCTACCGTTCCAGCAAGGCCGCCTTGAACATGGTGATGAAGGGCCTGACCTACACCCTGAAGCCGCGCAAGATTGCGGTCGTCATGCTGCATCCCGGCTGGGTGCGTACCGACATGGGAGGCGCCAGCGCGCATCTCGGCATCGAAGAAAGCGTGACCGCCATGCGTCGCGTGATCGCCGGCCTGAAACCCGCCGACAGCGGCCGGTTCTTCAACTACGACGGCCGGGCCATTCCGTGGTGATCCGGTGAGCGCGCTCGGCCAGGAATCGGCGATCGAATTTTATTTCGATTTTTCGTCGCCCTACGGTTATTTCGCCTCGACGCGGATCGACGATCTCGCCGCCGATTTCGGCCGCGCGACGGTCTGGAAGCCGATCCTGCTCGGCGTCGTCTTCAGGGAAACCGACATGCGCCCGCTCGCGGACGTTCCGATCAAGGGCGATTACAGCAAGCACGATTGGGAACGGCTGGGCCGCATGATGGGCGTTCCCTACCGTTTGCCGTCGAAATTTCCGATCCCGACCCAGGCAGCGGCGCGCGCGTTCTACTGGCTCGACGACCGCGATCCCGGCCTGGCGCGCCTGTTCGCCAAGACCGCCTATCACGCTTATTTCGCCGAAGACGTGGACATTTCCAACCCCGAGGCGGTGGTCAACATCGCGGCCGCGTTGCACGTTAAGAAAGGCGAACTCGAGCAAGCCCTGCAAGCGGCCGCCGTCAAGGAGCGCCTCAAGACCGAAACCATGAACGCCATCGCCAAGGGCGTGTTCGGCTCGCCGTTCTTTTTCGTCGACGGGGAGCCGTTCTGGGGTTCCGACCGTATGTGGATGGTGAAGAAATGGCTGCAGGGCGAAACGCATTGGTGAGCAATCGCCGATGAAAATGAAAAAAGGCTACAAGGCCCTGGTCGACGAGGCCAACGCCAGAATCCGCACCCGCTCGACGGAGGAGGCGATCGGACTGTTCGGCAAACCCGACGTCGTGTTCGTCGATCTGCGCGACGTGCGCGAGTTGGACCGCGACGGCATGATTCCGGGCGCGTTTCACGCCCCGCGCGGCATGCTCGAATTCTGGGTCGATCCCGAAAGCCCGTACCACAAGGACATTTTTTCCTCCGGCAAGGAATTCGTCTTCTACTGCGCCACGGCGTGGCGCTCGGCGCTCGCCACCGCCGCGGTCCAAGACATGGGCCTCGCCCCGGTGTCGCACCTGGAGGGCGGGTTCAAGGCATGGAAGGAAAAGGGCGGCGCCGTGGGACCCAGACCTCACCATCACGAACCCAAACCGGCCGACGCTGGCGGGCTTGCGCGCGCCGAGCGCATAAAAAGCACCTGAAGGCCGACAGTTATGTCCGCGCTGCCCACCGCGCTCGATCCGGCCTCCGCCGACTTCCAGGCGAACGAACGGGCCATGCGCGCGGCGGTCGAGGACTTACGCGCGACCGTGGCCAAAATCCGCGAAGGGGGCGACGCGGCGGCGCGCGAAAGGCACGTCAAGCGCGGCAAGCTGTTGGTGCGCGAACGCATCCGGCACCTGATCGATCCGGGCGCGCCGTTTCTCGAATTTTCGCAGCTGGCCGGGCACGCGCTCTACGACGATCCGGTGCCGGCGGGCGGAATCATTACCGGTATCGGACGGGTTGCGGAGCGGGAATGCGTGATCGTCGCCAACGACGCCACGGTCAAGGGCGGCACCTATTACCCGATCACGGTCAAGAAGCATCTGCGCGCGCAGGAGATCGCGGGTCAGAACCGGTTGCCCTGCGTCTATCTGGTCGATTCCGGCGGCGCGCACCTGCCGAGCCAGGACGAGGTCTTTCCCGACCGCGATCATTTCGGGCGCATTTTCTACAACCAGGCGACCCTGTCGGCGGCGGGCATTCCGCAAATCGCGGTGGTCATGGGCTCGTGCACCGCGGGCGGGGCGTACGTGCCCGCCATGTCGGACGAAACCATCATCGTCAAGGGGCAGGGAACCATCTTCCTCGGCGGTCCGCCGCTGGTGAAGGCGGCGACCGGCGAGGACGTAAGCGCGGAAGATCTCGGCGGCGCCGAGGTTCACGTCCGCACGTCCGGCGTCGCCGATCATCTGGCTTCCGACGACGCGCACGCTCTCGCCATCGCGCGGCGCGTGGTCGCCAACCTGAACCGGCCGAAGCGGGTCGATCTGGAAACCGCCGCGCCGCGCGATCCGCTCTACCCGGCGGAAGAGCTATACGGTGCCGCGCCCGCCGATCCGCGCAAGCCCTGCGAAATCCGCGAAATCGTCGCCCGCATCGTGGATGGCTCGGAATTGGACGAATTCAAATCCCTCTATGGCGCCACGCTGGTGTGCGGCTTCGCCCGGATATTCGGCTACCCGGTCGGCATCGTCGCCAACAACGGCATTCTCTTTTCCGAATCGGCCCTCAAAGGCGCGCATTTCGTCGAACTGTGCGCGCAGCGCGGCATTCCGCTCGTCTTTCTTCAGAACATCGCCGGCTTCATGGTCGGGCGGAAGTACGAAGCGGGCGGCATCGCCAAGGACGGCGCCAAGATGGTGACGGCGGTCGCCTGCGCCCGGGTGCCGAAGTTCACCGTCGTGGTCGGCGGCAGTTTCGGCGCCGGCAACTATTCCATGTGCGGGCGGGCGTACGATCCGCGCTTTCTGTGGATGTGGCCGAACGCGCGCATCTCGGTCATGGGCGGCGAGCAGGCGGCGGCGGTGCTGGCCACCGTGCGGCGCGACGCGCTGCGCGCGCGCGGCGAGGATTGGAGCGCCAAGGACGAAGACGCCTTCCGCAAGCCGATCCGCGACCAGTACGAACGCCAGGGCCATCCCTATTACGCCAGCGCACGCCTGTGGGACGACGGCATCATCGATCCCGTCGATACGCGCATGGTCCTGGGGCTCGGCATTTCCGCCGCGCTCAACGCGCCGATCGAGAAAACGACGTTCGGCGTTTTCAGAATGTAAACGGAGTTTCGCGCCGTGTCCGCTCTCGCCGTTGCCATTGATTCCCGGGGCGTCGCCACCGTTACCCTCGACCGACCCGAAAAACATAACGCCTTCGGCGACGCCCTGATTGCTGAGCTTGCGGACGCGTTTCGCCGCCTCGGCGCGGACGAAAGCATGCGCGCGGTCGTGCTGGCTGCCAACGGCAAGAGTTTTTCCGCCGGCGCCGATATCGACTGGATGAAGCGCATGGCGGGCGCGCCGGAAGACGAAAATCGGCGCGACGCCCGGGCGCTCGCCGATATGCTGCGCCTGCTGAACGACATGCCGAAACCGACCGTGGCCTTGGTGCAGGGCGCGGCGTTCGGCGGCGGCGTCGGCCTGGTGGCGTGCTGCGACATCGCGCTTGCCGCCGACGGCGCGGTCTTCGCCTTGAGCGAGGTTCGCCTCGGCCTGATTCCCGCGACCATCGGGCCCTATGTCGTCGCGGCCGTCGGCGAGCGGATGGCGCGGCGCTACTTTCTGACCGGCGAACGTTTCGACGCGGCCGCGGCCTTGGCGATCGGCCTGGTCCACAGGGTTGTACCGGGAGCCGAACTGGCGGCGGCGGGCGAGAAAGTGCTCGTCGATCTGCTCGCGGGCGGACCCAAGGCCCAGGCCGAGGCCAAGGCCCTCGTTCGCGCTATCGCCGGACGGCCCATCGCGGCGGATGTGATCGAAGACACGGCCGCGCGCATCGCCCGCATTCGGACCGGAACCGAGGCGCGCGAAGGGTTCGACGCCTTTCTCGCCAAAAGGAAGCCCTCGTGGGTTCGTGACTAGGTCGTGTTCGCCAAGGTTCTGATCGCCAATCGTGGCGAAATCGCCTGCCGCGTCATTCGTACCGCCCGGCGGCTCGGCATCGCGACGGTCGCCGTTTATTCCGATGCGGACCGGAATGCCTTGCACGTGCGGCTCGCGGACGAGGCGCAGCGCATCGGCCCGGCCGAAGCGAAGGCGAGTTATCTGATCGGGGAAGCCATCGTGGCCGCGGCCAAAGCGGCGGGCGCGGGCGCCGTCCATCCCGGTTACGGCTTTCTTTCCGAAAACGCGGCGTTCGCCGAAACGGTCATGCGCGCAGAGCTCGCATTCATCGGGCCGCCGCCCGAGGTGATCCGCGCATTGGGATCCAAATCGAGGGCCAAGGCGCTGATGGCCGGGGCGGGCGTGCCCACCATCCCCGGCTATCACGGGGACGCGCAAGACGACGTCACCTTCATGCGCGAAGCGAGGCGGATCGGTTTTCCCGTGCTGATCAAGGCGGCGGCGGGCGGCGGCGGGCGCGGCATACGGGCGGTGGAGAAACCGGACGGGCTTGCCGAAGCGCTGGCGTCCGCCCGGCGCGAGGCCGAGGCCGCGTTCGCCGATCCCACGCTGCTGCTGGAAAAATATCTGACCCAACCGCGCCACGTGGAAATCCAGGTGTTCGCCGATAACTTCGGCAACGTCGTTCATCTTTTCGAGCGCGATTGCTCGTTGCAGCGCCGGCACCAGAAAGTGGCCGAGGAAGCCCCGGCGCCCGGGCTCGATCCCGGTCTCCGTAAACGCCTGGGCGCGGCGGCGGTCGCGGGATGCCGGGCCGCCGGCTACCGGAACGCGGGCACGGTCGAATTCCTGCTCGACGCCGATGGCACGTTCTATTTCATGGAAATGAACACGCGGCTTCAGGTGGAGCACCCGGTGACGGAAATGATCACCGGCCAGGACCTGGTCGAGTGGCAATTCCGGGTGGCGGCGGGCGAGCCGCTCCCGCTCGGTCAAGACGCTCTCGCGATCACCGGTCATGCCATCGAGGCGCGCCTGTACGCCGAAGATTCCGCGCGCGACGACCGGCCCCAGGCGGGCAAACTCGCCCGCGTCGCGTTCCCTCCCGAAAACAGGAGCGTTCGGGTGGAAACCGGGGTGTCGGAGGGCGACGAGGTCGGCGTTTTCTACGATCCGATGATCGCCAAGATCGCGGTTTGGGGCGAAGACCGCGGGCGGGCGCTCGATCGGCTGCGCGCGGCGCTGGACTCGGTTCGCATCGTCGGTATCGCCACCAACCGCGATTTCCTCGCCGCCGTTGTCCGCCATCCGGATTTCGTCGCGGGAAATGTCGATACCGGGTTCATCCCGCGCCATCGGGGCGAACTGACCGCGCGTCCGGGCCGCGCGCCCGATTCCGCCGTTGCATTCGCCTGTCTCGCGGTTCTTCTCGACCAGGCGGAGGCGCGCGCGGCCGAGGCCCGGCGTTCCGCCGACCGTCATTCGCCCTGGCATCGGACCGACGGTTGGCGGCTCAACGGCACGGGCGCGCAGACGATCCGGCTCAAGGACGACACCGGCGAGTTGGCGATCGTCGTTCGTTTCCAAACCGACGGATACATCCTCGATCTTCCCGGGGGCGTCGTCCAAGTCGCGGCCCGGCGCGGGCCGAACGGCGAAATCCGAGCCGGGTGGAATGACCAATCCCTGACCGCATTCGCTATGCAGGGGGGCGACGAGGTGGCCGTGTTCGGCTTGGGGCCGACATGGCGGTTTCGGCTTGTCGGTCCCGAGCGGCGGGTGGCGGCCGAAGAGGCGCCCGCCGGGGCCTTGGCCGCGCCCATGCCCGGCAAGGTCATCGCCGTGAACGCCAAGGCGGGTGATATCGTGCGCCGTGGACAAGTGCTGGTGGTATTGGAGGCGATGAAGATGGAGCACGCGCTCGCCGCCGCCGCCGACGGACAAATCGAAGCCGTTCACGTCCGCCCCGGGGTTCAAGTCGCGGAGGGTGGACTTCTGGTATCCTTCGTATCCGAACCGAAAGAATCCTCCGAGGCCTGACAGTGCGTCTTCCCAACCGCATCAAAATGGTCGAGGTCGGCCCGCGCGACGGGCTGCAAAACGAACCGCGCCCGGTTTCGGCGGCGGTGCGGATCGAATTGATCGAACGGCTGGCCGACGCGGGGCTCGGCGCGATCGAGGCCGGAAGCTTCGTCTCGCCCAAATGGGTTCCGCAGATGGCCGATACCGACAAGGTATTCGCCGGCTTGAAGCGCCGCGCCGGCGTCGTCTATTCGGCCCTGGTTCCCAACCTCAAGGGGCTCGACGCCGCGCTCGCGGCCGACGTTTCGGAAATCGCCGTGTTCGCCGCCGCCTCGGAAACCTTTTCCCGGCGCAATATCAATTGCTCGATCGACGAAAGCCTCGATCGCTTCGCCGAGGTGGCCCGGGCGGCGCGCGCGCGCGGCGTGCCGGTGCGCGGGTACATCAGCTGCGTTCTCGGCTGCCCCTACGAGGGCGAGATTCCGACCGAAGCGGTCGCGCGCGTCGCCGTCCGGTTGATGGAAATAGGCTGCCATGAAATTTCCCTCGGCGACACCATCGGCATCGGCACGCCGGGCAAGGCCCAGGCGATGATCGACGCGGTGTCGGCGCGCGTGCCGGTTGCCAAGCTCGCCGTGCATTTTCACGATACTTACGGCCAGGCGCTGGCCAATATCTTGGCGACTTTGGAAAAGGGCGTCGCTTGCGTCGATTCCGCGGTCGCCGGACTCGGCGGCTGTCCGTACGCGCCGGGGGCTTCGGGCAATGTTGCTTCCGAGGACGTTCTCTACATGCTCGACGGCCTCGGCGTCCGGACCGGGGTGAATCTTTCCAAGCTGGCGTCGGCCGGGCGATTTATTTCCGAGGTCCTCGAACGCGAGCCGGCGTCCCGGGCCGCACGCGCCTTGGCGGCGAAGGGAAGGGGCGACGCCGCATGACCGTTCACCTCGTCAAGCTCGCAGTCGGGATCGAGGATGCCGAGCATCTTGCCCGGGTGCAAAAGGAGCGCCTCAAGAAATCGGCGCGCGGCGGCAAGAAGCCGACCCTTCGCCACATTACCCGCCACCGTCCAAAACGGGCCGACGAAATCGTCGAGGGCGGATCCATTTATTGGGTAATTGGTGGGGCCATTGCCGCGCGCCAGCGAATCCTCGGCTTCGAAAAGGCTGCCAAGGTGGACGGAACCCCGGCGCACGCAATTCTGCTCGATCCCCGGCTGGTCCGCACCGAAGCCAAACCGTTTCGGGCGTTTCAGGGATGGCGTTACCTTCCCGCCGATAAGGTTCCTCGGGATCGGGGCGAGGTGAACACCTCGACCGAGACCCTGCCGGCAAGCCTGAGAAATGAATTGAAGGAGTTAGGGCTTATTTGAACGGGGCGGAGACTCGTTATGGGGGAAAAGCCCTTATTGTGCGAGGTGGGAGTATTAGGGTTTTATTAATCCATGCGGTTTTAACTATGGATAGTTTTGGCGGAATTCATAGGGTAAGCTGCCCAAACAGAGCTTATATTTACTATCTACGCTGCGGTTAATAACCTTTCTCAAGAGCACGCAAATGGCCAAAGAAGAAGAACTGGAAATCATTAATCCGCCGAACACCCTTAAGACGAAGGTGAAGAAAGGCGGACCCGGCGCGATCAATCCCGCCATGCTCGAAAAGGCCGAACAGGTTCTCGCGGGCTTGTCCGACAGCTATCTCGAATGGGTGCAGCAGGACCTCAAGAACATCTCCTCGGCCTTCGAGGAGTTGAAAGCGGGTCGCGGCGATCAGAAAGAAACGCTGGATAGGATTTTCCGCATTTCCCACGACATGAAGGGCCAAGGCGGCAGCTTCGGGTACAACTTGGTGACGTCCGTCGGCAACGAGCTCTGCCGAATGATCGAAAAGTTTCCCGCCACGATCACCCCGGCCCATATCGATGCGATCGGCGTTCATATCGACTCCTTGAAGCTGATCGTCGCCCAAAAAATGAAGGGCGACGCGGGGTCGGCCGGCGCGGCCATGCTGGCCGGCCTGCAAAAGGTTTCCGCCAAGCTTACGACTTAGAAGCCCGAAACTCCTCGATCCAGGCGATGCGGCGCTTAATCGCCGCGATGTCGTGATCCAGCCACGCGGCGAGCGCGCCCGGATCGTCGGCGTGATGCGCGCGCAGATCCTCGAGCCGCGCCAATTCCTTCTCGCAACTTTCCACCAGGAGATCGAGTTGAACCCGGCGTTCGGGCTCGTCGAGGTGGTGGAGAAACCGGAACTTCAAGGCGACGATCAGCTTATTGAGATCGGTCGACGCCGCGCGGATGTTCGCGGTCAGCAACGACTTCAGCTCGCACCGGCCGGCATCGGTGATCTCGAGACTGGCATCGTCCTCCATGCCGGCGCCCCCGCGCCCCGATAGGGGCGCATCGTTTATTTGCCCGCCTACCGGCGGGACCGCGCGCACGAGGCCCTCCAAGCGCAACAACTCGATCGAGGTTCCCATCAGCTCCAGCGACGGGCCGAGAATACGGCTGACGAAGTGCCGGACGGCGTTGGCGAGCGCGCTGTAGCGCATCGGCCCGGCCGCCAGCGTGCCGAGGGCGCAGAGCCGAACCGCTTCCCGGGGCGTCAGCGTGTTGTCGGCGAACATAGTGGCAAGTCTGACTTAGATCGGCCCGGGTTGCAAACCGGCGGATCGCCGCCCGAAGCCACGCTCTAAGCCGCCGCGCGCAATCCGAGGCGTGCCCAAACCTGCTTCAGCGCCGAAACCAGATGGTCCATGTCCGCGTCCGAGTGCATCGGGGTCGGCGTGAACCGCAACCGCTCGGTCCGGCGCTGGACGGTCGGATAATTGATCGGCTGGACGTAGATGTCGTGGCCCTCGAGCAACAGGTCGCTCGCCTGCTTGCAGCGCACCGGATCGCCGACCAGGACCGGAACGATGTGGCTCGGCCCCGGCATCACCGGCAAGCCGGCCTTGGCGAGCCGGGTCTTCAGGGTTTGGGCGCGTTCCTGGTGGCGTTCGCGCAGTTCGTTGTGCGTCTTGAGATAGCGAATGGCGGCGAGCGCGCCGGCCGCGACCGCCGGCGGCGGCGAGGTCGAGAAGATGAACCCGGTGCCGTAGGAACGGATGAAATCGCACAGCGGCGCCGAACCGGCGATGTAGCCGCCGACCACGCCGAAGGCCTTGGCGAGGGTGCCCTGGATCACGGTCAGGCGGTGCATCTGACCTTCGCGTTCGGCCACGCCGCCGCCGCGCGGGCCGTACATGCCGACCGCGTGCACTTCGTCGAGGAACGTCATGGCGCCGTGCTTGTCGGCGACGTCGCAGATTTCCTTGATCGGCGCGATGTGGCCGTCCATCGAATAGACGGATTCGAAGGCGATCAGCTTGGGCCGCGCCGGGTCGAATTGGCCGAGCAATTCGTCGAGATGGGCGGGGTCGTTGTGGCGGAAGACTCTCTTCTCGGCGCGGGAATGGACAATGCCCTCGATCATCGAGTTGTGGTTCTTCTCGTCGGAAAAGACCACGCAGTCGGGCAACGTGCGCGCCAGCGTGTTGAGCGAGGTCATGTTGGCGATCCAACCCGACCCGAAAATCAGGGCCGATTCGGTGCCGTGCAGATCGGCAAGCTCTTGTTCGAGCAGAACGTGATAATGGTTCGTGCCGGCGATGTTGCGGGTGCCGCCGGCGCCGGCGCCGCAGCGGTCGATCGCCTCGTGCATCGCCTGCAACACCAGCGGATGCTGGCCCATGCCGAGGTAATCATTGGAGCACCAGACCGTGATTTCGCGCGGGCTGCCGGTGCCGTGGTGAATCGCGCGCGGAAATGCCCCCGCCTTGCGCTCCAGGTCGATGAACACGCGATAGCGGCCTTCCTGCTTCAGGTCCGCTACCCGGTCGGCGAAGAACTTCTCGTAATTCATTGAATTGATTTGCTTCATGACCCCAAGGGGATTTTTCGGCCCCGGCATTAAATAGCATCCGGCCAGGACCCGCAACCTTGACCCGGATCAACTCTTAACGAGGCGCCGAAGAGCGCCCCCGCTATCGGGGTTCGATGCGATAAGCTGCGCTTGATCGGGGTTTTGATCGGGGTCAAGGTCCGGAATCCGGCGCGGGCTAAGATGTTTCCGAATTCAAGCCGATGGAGGCGACCATGCTCAAAGACATTCTCGTTCATATCGATCGCACCAAGGAATGCGCCGGTCGCCTGAAAGTCGCGCTCGGCCTCGCCCGCGCCCATGACGCGCACCTGACCGGCGCCTACGTCATCCCGCGTTCCCGCATTCCCACCTACCTGGAGGTCCAGGTGCCCAAGGATATCCTCGACAAGGCGGCCGCCGGGCGGGTCGAGGAAGCGGCCGCGGCGAAGCGGGACTTCGAGAAGGCCTGCCGCGCCGACGACATCCCTTGCGAATGGCGCCAGGCCGAAGGGGTCACGGTCGAAACCCTCGCGCTCAACACTCGTTACGCCGATCTCGCCATCGTTGGCCAGCGCAATTCGGCGAGCGAGGATTTCGAGGTCGATGAAATGCCCGACCGGTTCATCCTGTCGGCGGGACGGCCGACTTTGGTGGTGCCGTACGCGGGGTCGTTCCCGACGATCGGCCGGACCATCGTGGTGGCCTGGGATGCGAGCCGGCTCGCGACCCGCGCGGTCAACGACGCGCTGCCGCTTCTGCGCAAGGCGGACAAGGTCCATCTGCTCGCCATCAACCCGGAAGGCGGGATCGAGGGCCACGGCGCGATTCCCGGCGCCGACATCGGCCTCCATCTGGCCCGTCATGGGGTCAAGGCGGAAGCCAGCTCGATCCGGGTCGAGGACCTCGACGTCGGCGACGCGCTGCTGTCGCGCGTGGCCGACTTCGGGGCCGATCTGATCGTGATGGGCGCCTACGGCCATTCGCGTTGGCGCGAACTGGTGCTGGGCGGCGTCACCCGCCATCTGCTCGACCACATGACCGTGCCGGTATTCATGACTCATTGACGGAGTCATGGCGGCCTAGGGTCCGGACTCAATTGGCCCACCATACTACGGCGGCGGCCAAGAACACGCCGGAGAGGAAGACGTCGGCGCGTTTGTCGTAACGGGTGGCGATCCGCCGGAAGTCCTTGAGACGACAGAACATG
>VGZQ01000066.1 GCA_016872535.1 Rhodospirillales bacterium
GTGTCCCTGGGCTTGGCCTCGCTCGCGTTCGGGGCCGCCGCGCGGGCGCGCTGGCCGGAATCCTGAATCCGATCATGAAAACGCGACGCAAAAAGAAAGTCACCCGCCGCCCGGCGCCGCGCGCCCCGATAGGGGCGCACAATTTAACGCGCGCGGGGATTCGCCCGCGCGCGCGCCTTCCCGGCGACATGCCGTTGCCGGCGCTGGTCGAACGCATGATCCGGGTCGATCACGCGGGCGAATTCGGCGCGGTGCGCATTTACGAGGGCCAGCTTCGCGTGCTGGGCCAATCCAAGGCCGGCGCCGTCGTCCGCCGCATGGCCGAACAGGAACGCGCCCACCTGAAATCGTTCGAAAAGCTGATGCTCGCGCGCCGCGCGCGCCCGTCGGCCCTGCTGCCGATCTGGCGCGTCGCCGGCTATGCCCTCGGCGCCGGCACCGCGCTTTTGGGCCCGGAAGCGGCGATGGCCTGCACCGTGGCGGTGGAGGAAGTGATCGACGGCCATTACGCGCGTCAGGTCGAGCAACTCGGCCGCGACGAGCCGGAACTCCGGCGCGCCTTCGCCCGCTTCCGCGCCGAGGAAATCGAGCACCGCGATACCGGGCTCGCCCATGGCGCCGAACGGGCGCCGGGCTATCGCCCGCTGGTCGCCGCGATCAAGGCCGGCGCGCGCGCCGCGATCTGGCTTTCGGAGCGGATTTAGCGCCCCAATTTCTGTAGCTCGACCGCGAGGCGGGCGAGATCGCTCGTACCCTGGCCCAGGTCTTCGACCACGGTCAGATGATTGCGACCGGGAATTTCGAGCAGCCGCACCGGCGTGCCGAGGTCGCGCCAGCGTTCGGCGAAATCGCGGCTTTGGCGCTTGAACTCGTCGCTTTCGAGCGCGCCCCAGGCGAGCGCGAGCGGCGCGCGGCAGACAGGACGCATGTAATAGGGACTGAGGATTTTCGCCGTCTCGAGATCGAGCCGCAAATCGGCGTTCATCGAGGTATGGACCAGGGGCTCGAGGTCGAACACGCCGCTGATCGCGAGCGCGCTCTGAATCGGGCAGCGCGGCAGATCGGAACCCAAATCCTGCCAATGGGTGGCGAGCAGGGAAGCCACCAGATGTCCGCCGGCGGAATGGCCGATCAATTGAATCCGGTAAGGATCGCCGCCGAAGTTTTGCGCGTTGCGCCAGAGCCAGATCACGGCGCGGCGCATTTCGTCGACGATCCCGCCGATGGTGGTCGCCGGGCAGAGGGTGTAGTTGACCAGCGCCACCGCCGCGCCCGCGTCGGTCAGGGCCGAGACTTTGTCGCTGAAATCGTTCTTGTCGAGCGAACGCCAGTAGCCGCCGTGGATGAACATAGCCACCGGCGCGGCGACGCGCTGGGGATGGAAGATGTCCATTTTTTCCATCGGCCCGTCGCCGTAGGGCACGTCGAGACGGGCGAAGGCGCGCTTGCGGACTTCCGCGCTGCGCGACGCCCAGCGCGCGAAAATCAGCGGATGATCCGGAATCGAGGCGCGCGCGTTGTACTGTGCCTCGAGACCCGCGGCGTCGTAATCGCGATAGAGAGTCATGGGCTTTCCTTCTTCCGCCGCTTGCCTCCGGCGCGCGCGGGCGAATCCCCGCGCGATTCAATTAATGCGCGCCTACCGGCGCGCGCCTCTTTGCTTTGCGCCAATCCGGCGACCACGCCGCGCAGCGTGCGCACCTCCTGTTCGGTCAACTGCGCGCGCTGGAAAAGCGCGCGCAGGTTGCGCACCATGATCGGTCGCTTGTGCTTGAGACGCAAGAACCCACAGGCGTCCAGTTCGCGCTCCAGGTGCTCGAAAAAGCCGACCAACTCCTCCTTGGTCGCGGGCCGGGTGCGCGCATTCAAGCGAAGCCGGGATGGCGCCGCGTCCGCGCCGAGGACGAACCACGCGTGCGCGACCGCGAACACCGCCTGCGCGAGGTTGAGCGAGCCGAATGCGGAATTCACCGGCACCGTCAGAATGGCGTCGGCGAGCGCCACATCGTCGTTGGCGAGCCCCTTCGATTCTTTGCCGAAGATCACGCCGGCACGCCCTAAGAAGGGTGCATCTTTTGACGCGCGCGGGGATTCGCCCGCGCGGCCGCCGCCCATAAAGGAGCGCATTTCTTCGGCCGCGCGCGCGGGCGTCACCACCCGAAGCGCTAGGTCGCGATCGCGTACGGTCGCGGCAAAAACGAGACGCAGATCGGCGATGGCGGCTTCGGTCGTCGGAAAAACGCGGGTGGCGGCGATCACCGTATCCGCACCCGAAGCGGTCGCCAGCGCGCGCGCGTGCGGCCAGCGCGGACGCGGCCGCACCAGGCGCAGATCGTCGAGCCCGCAGTTGAGCATGGCGCGCGCCACCATGCCGATGTTTTCCGCCATCTGCGGCTCGACCAGGACGACGGCCGGTCCCAGACCAAGTCGACTCATGTTTTGGCGCGGTCGGCGACGCCGTCGCGCAGCAGCTTGTAAACGATGCTGTCGAAAAGCGCGTTGTAGGAGGCATCGATGATGTTGCCCGACACGCCGACCGTGTCCCACGGTTCGCTCTTGCCGTCGATCGACTCGATCATGACCCGGGTCATGGCGCGGGTGCCGTCGCCGGAATTGAGAATGCGCACTTTGTAATCGACCAGCCTCAAGTCGGCGAGCGTCGGATAGATCGGCAGCAGCACCCGGCGCAATGCCGAATCGAGCGCGTTGACCGGCCCGTTGCCCTCGGCCACCGCCATGTGCTCGCGCCCGGCGGCGTTGAGCTTGACGGTCGCCTCCGACAGCGTGACCAGTTCGCCCTTGGCGTTCCAGCGCCGTTCGTCGATGACGCGAAACGAATTGAGGCGGAAATATTCGGGAACCTGGCCGAGCGCGCGCCGCGCGAGCAGCTCGAAGCTCGCCTCGGCGCCGTCATAGGCGTAACCGTCGAATTCGCGCGCCTTCACGTCCTCCAGCAACTTCGCCACCTGCGGGTCGTTCGGTTCGATCTCGATCCCTAAGTCGCGGAACCGGGCGAGGATGTTGGCGCGCCCCGATTGATCGGAAACGACCACGTGGCGGCGGTTGCCGACCAGCTCGGGGCGGATGTGCTCGTAGGAGCGCGGGTCCTTCTCGACCGCCGATACGTGGAGGCCGCCCTTGTGCGCGAACGCCGATTCGCCGACGTAAGGAGCCCCGCGCGCCGGCGCGCGGTTAAGCCGCTCGTCGAGCACGCGCGAAACGTGGGTCAGGCGCCCGAGCGTCTCCATGGTTACCCCGGTCGCGAATCCCATTTTCAGCATCAAGGTCGGCACGATCGAGGTCAGGTTGGCGTTGCCGCAGCGTTCGCCCAGGCCGTTGAGCGAGCCCTGGACCTGGCGCGCGCCGGCGCGCACCGCGGCGAGGCTGTTGGCGACCGCATTGCCGGTGTCGTCGTGGCAATGGATGCCGAGCTTTTCCCCGGGAATCGCGCGCGCGACCTCGCCGACCACGCGCTCGACCTCGTCGGGCAGCGTGCCGCCGTTGGTGTCGCACAGCACGATCCAGCGCGCGCCCGCGTCGAACGCGGCCTTGGCGCAGGCGAGCGCGTACGCCTTGTTCTCGCGGTAACCGTCGAAGAAGTGCTCGGCGTCGAAGATCGCCTCGCGGCCCTCGGCGACGACGCGCGCGACGCTGTCCCTGATCATGGCGAGGTTCTCGTCGGCGCTCACACCGAGCGCGATATCGACATGGAAGTCCCACGTCTTGCCGACCAGACAGACGGCGCGGGTTTTGGCTTCGAGCAGTGACGCCAGGCCCGGATCGTTGGCCGCCGAACGCCCCGTCCGTCGCGTCATGCCGAACGCGGCCAGCGTCGAATGGCGCAGTTGCGGCGGCGCGCGGAAGAACGCGTCGTCTGTCGGGTTGGCGCCCGGCCAGCCGCCCTCGATGTAGTCGATGCCGAGCTGGTCGAGTTCGCGCGCGATCGCCGCCTTGTCGGCGGGCGTGAAATCGACTCCCTGGGTCTGCGCCCCGTCGCGGAGCGTGGAGTCGTATATGTAGACGCGCTTATCGGTCATCGTGCCCGTCACTCATTGCCTGCGGCGCCACTCTCGTGTCGCACTCCGAAACGATCCCGGAAAGTGGCCCGGAAAGTGGCCCGGAAAGTGGCCCGGAAAGTGGGGAGAATGCCGAATTTGTCCCGCCCGCTCAAGCGCGCCGAAGTCTTGGCCAAAGCGCGCTCCGAAGGATATTCTTCGCGATATTCGCCACGGAATCACGGCCATACCGCGTTCACGATGTCCGCCGCCCCGACCGCCACCATCGAGCCCGACGGCCCCGAGACCGAGGCGCTGCGCCAGCGCGCACATGGCAGCAATGTCAACGAGCAGACCCTGCTCGCCACCGACTACCTCAACCACTTCAACGAAGTAGTGATGCTGCTGGAAATGCTGCCCGACATGCCGGAAATGATCGACGAAGTGAAGGCATGGCAGCCGAAATCCTACCAGGACCACTTCCGCGCCAGCACCATCGCCGACCGCGAACTCGCCGTCGAAGCCTACGATCATGTGCCGAAGCGCTACCGCGAACCGTTCGACACCACCGTCGACCAGATCAACCGCCTGATCGCCACCAGCATCCAGCGGCTCGAGGCCGACGTCGGCCGCGGCGAGCCCGAATTGCTGCGCGCCAACGCCAAGGCGCTGTCGCAGATCATCCAGCGCCTGATGGACGTCGCCGGCGGCATCATCCACGGCAGCGAAAAAACGATGCACCAGGACGAAATCGATTCGATGATCGGGAAGTAAGCGCTAACTTTTCACGCGCGCCGCCACGTCGTTCCCTTAGGTCCGTCCTCCAGCACCACGCCCTTCTCCAGCAACTCTTTCCGGATCGCGTCGGCGCCGGCGAAATCGCGCGCTTTGCGCGCCGCTGCGCGCCGTTCGATCAGGCTTTCGATCTCGGCGTCGGCGAGATCCGCGGCCGCCGGCCGCCAATGGCGCCATTCATCCGGGTCTTGTTGTATGATCCCCAATAATTTTCCTGCGGCAACAAGTCCGCTCGCCAGTTCCGACTTCCGTCTTGGATCGGCGGTGTTATTCAGGTCGCTAGTAATGTCATGGAGCCTTCCAATCGCCGCAGGCGTGTTCAAATCGTCGCATAATTCTATGACAACTTCTTCCGGTGGGGCGACATCGCTTAATTCAACATCTTGCTTTGCTATACGTAGCGCTGTGTAAAACCGATCAAGAGTGTATTTCGCCTGTCTTACGCCTTCACGGGTAAAGTCGAGCGGCTGGCGGTAATGGGTCGCGAGCAGCGCGAGGCGGAGCGCTTCGCCCGAATATTCCTTCAACAGGTCGTGGACGACGAGAAAGTTGCCGAGGCTCTTCGACATCTTCTCCCCTTCCACCATGAGAAAGCCGTTGTGCATCCAGACGCGCGCGAAGGTGCCCTGGCCGTTGGCGCAGGTGCTTTGCGCGATCTCGTTTTCGTGGTGGGGAAAGATCAAATCGGCGCCGCCGCCGTGGATGTCGAAAGAGACGCCGAGATACGCTTGGCTCATGGCCGAGCATTCGATGTGCCAGCCGGGCCGTCCCCGGCCCCAGGGGCTGTCCCAGCCCGGCGTGTCGGCGTCGGACGGCTTCCACAACACGAAATCGGCCGGGTCCTTCTTGTAGGGCGCCACCTCGACGCGCGCGCCCGCGATCATCTCGTCCCGGTCGCGGCGCGAGAGGCGGCCATAGTCCGCGCAGGTCGGTACGCCGAACAGCACGTGGCCGTCGGCGACGTAGGCGTAGCCTTTGGCAATTAGGGTTTCGATCATCGCTATCATTTGCGCGATGTGTTCGGTCGCGCGCGGCTCGAGGGTGGGATCAAGCGCGTTCAGCGCCGCCATGTCCTCGCGATAGGCCTTGGCGGTGCGCTCGGTGATGGCCCGGATCGGCTCGCCGGTCGCCTTGGCCGCCGCGTTGATCTTGTCGTCCACGTCGGTGATGTTGCGCACGTAGACGACGCCGTCCTCGCCGTAGAGGCGCCTGAGCAGCCGGAACAGCACGTCGAACACCACCACGGGGCGCGCGTTGCCGATATGGGCGTAGTCGTAGACAGTCGGGCCGCACACGTACATGCGCACGCGCTTCGGGTCCAAGGGCTGGAACGGCTCCTTGGCGCGCGAGAGGGTGTTGTAGAGAACGAGGCTCATGACGCGAGGCGCCTTTCGGCGCGGGTCCGGCCGATCAACGGCAACAGCACCTTCATCTCCGGCCCGTGCTCCTGGCCGGTGAGCGCGCGTCGGAGCGGACGAAAGAGTTGTGGTCCCTTGCGCCCGGTCGCCTCGCCGACCGAACGGCTCCAAGCGCCCCAGGTGGTGTCATCCCAGGGCTCCGACGGCAAGACGCCGAGGGCGGCGCGCAGAAAATCGCGCTCGGCCGCGTCGGCGGGCGGAGACGTTTCGCCAAAGCAGGCGTCGTGCCACACCTTCACCTCATCGAACTTGGCGAGATTGCCGCGCACCGCGAGCCAGAAACGCTCGTCGGCCTGGGCGAGGCCGAGGGCGGCCAGCCTCGGCGCGGCTTCCGCGAACGGGAGCGCATGCACCACCTTGGCGTTGAGGCGGTTGAGATCCTCCGGATCGAAGCGCGGGCTTGCCCGTCCGAAGCGGCCGATATCGAAGTCGCGCGCGAGGTCGGCGAGGCTCGCGGCGGGCGCGACCGCATCCCCGGTGCCGAGGCGCGCGAGCAGGCTCGCGATCGCCGTCGGCTCGATCCCCGCCTCGCGCAACGATTGCAGGCTGAGACCCCCAAGGCGCTTGGAGAGGTTGGCGCCCCGCGCGTCCGTCAGCAGCGGCAGGTGCGCGAACCCGGGCACGGGTGCCCCCAACGCCTCGAACATCTGAATCTGAACGGCGGTATTGGCGACGTGGTCCTCGCCCCGGATCACGTGGCTGATGCGCATGGCCGCGTCGTCCACCACCGAGGGCAGCATGTAGAGGAACGCGCCGTCCTCGCGCAGTACCACCGGGTCGGACATGTGCCGGCCCTCGAAACGCTGCGGCCCGCGCACCGCGTCGTCCCAGGCGACATCTTGGTCTTCGAGCTTGAAGCGCCAGTGGGGTTTGCGGCCCTCGGCGATCAGTTTGTCGCGCTCGGCGGCGGTCAAGTTGAGCGCGGCGCGGTCGTAGATCGGCGGGCGGCCGGCGCTCTGCGCCTTCTTGCGTTTTAGTTCCAACTCGGCCGCGCTTTCGAAGCACGCGTAGGCGCGTCCCGATTCTTTCAGCTGCTCGAGCGCGGCGCGGTAATCGGCCAGCCGCTCCGACTGGCGGACGCGCTCGTCCCACGTCACGCCAAGCCAGGCGAGGTCGCGCTCGATCGCGGATGCGAACTTTTCCTCCGATCGCTCGGCGTCGGTATCGTCGAGGCGGAGCACGAACGATCCCCCGCCCGCTTGCACGAACAGCCAGTTGATCAGCGCGACGCGGGCGTTGCCGACATGCAACAGCCCGGTCGGGCTCGGCGCGAAACGGACGCGAATCTCGCTCATCGGGCGGCGCCCATCACGCGCGATCCGTGAAGCCGTTAACGATCGGATAGCGCCGGTCGCGGCCGAACGCGCGCGAGGTGATCTTGACCCCGGGCGACGCCTGGCGGCGCTTGTATTCGGCGCGATCGAGCATGCGCCAGACCCGGCGCACGGTCGCCTCGTCGAACCCTTCGGCCGCCGTGTCGCGCACGCCGCGCTCGCGCTCGATCAGGGATTCGAGAATCCCGTCGAGAACCTCGTAGGGCGGCAGCGTATCCTGGTCGGTCTGGTTCGGCTTCAATTCCGCCGTCGGCGCCTTGGTCAGCACCCGTTCCGGGATCACTTCGCCGACCGGACCCTTGGCGCCGTCGGGGCGGTTGCTATTCCGCCACCGCGCGAGCCGGTAGACGGTCGTCTTGTAGACGTCTTTCAGCACCGAGAAGCCGCCGCACATGTCGCCGTAGAGGGTGGCGTAGCCGACCGACAGTTCGGACTTGTTGCCGGTCGAGAGCACCATGTAGTCGAACTTGTTGGAGAGCGCCATCAAGGTCACGCCGCGCGCGCGCGCCTGGATGTTTTCTTCCGCCGTGCCGGGCGGGTGCTGGACGAACATCTCGCGCAGCATCGCGTCGAACGCGTCCATCGCCGGCACGATCGAAACGACGTCGAGCCGGCAGCCGAGCCGGGCCGCGACCGCACTCGCGTCCTCGCGGCTTTCCTTGGAGGTGTACGGCGACGGCATCATCACGCAATGGACCCGGTCGGCGCCGAGCGCGTCCACCGCCAGAACCGCCGCGAGCGCGCTGTCGACGCCGCCGGAAAGACCGATCAGCACGCCGGGAAAGATGTTCTTGTCGACGTAGTCGCCGAGTCCGGTCGCGAGCGCGGCGTAAATGTCGGCGAGCGGGTCGGCTTCGGGCGCGATTTCGCCCGGCTCGCCCGCCCATCCCTTCGCCGTCTTCCGCCAGCGGGTGACGAGCAGGTGCTCGCGCCACGACGGCGCGCGGGCGAGCGGTTTTCCGTCCGCGCCGAGCGCGAAGGAAGCGCCGTCGAACACCAACTCGTCCTGGCCGCCGACTAGGTTGACGTAGGCGAGCGGCAATCCGGTTTCCTGGCCGCGCGCGCGCGCGTGGACGAGGCGCGTCCCCGGCTTGTCCGTTTCGTAAGGTGAGCCGTTGAGAACGACCAGAATGTCCGCGCCTCTTTCGCGCAGCGCGCCGGCAACGGCCGGAAACCACATGTCCTCGCAGACCATGAGACCGAGGTTCATCCCCCGGAACGGAACCGGCTCCGGCATGTCCCCGGCGGCGAACAGGCGCTTTTCGTCGAACACGCCGTAGTTGGGGATTTCGCGCTTGCGGACGACGTGGACGATCCGCCCGCCGGCCAGCAGCAGAGCGGTATTGAAGAGCCGGCCGCCTTCGCGCCACGGCGCGCCGACGACGATCGCCGGGCCGCCGTCGGCGGTCTCGCGGGCGAGTTCCGCGACCGCGCCCTCGACCGCCTCGAGGAACGAGCGCTTCAGCACCAAATCCTCGGGCGGATAGCCGGCGACGACCAGCTCGCCAAAGACGACCAGGTCGGCGCCCGCGACGCGTCCCTGGTCGCGCGCGGCGCGAATCCGGTCGGCGTTTCCCCCGATGTCGCCGACGGTCGGATTGGTCTGGGCGAGCGCAAGAACAAGTGAGTCGGGCATGGCGCCGGGGGCTTCGGTTATGGGCCTGAAAAACCGCTAAAATCCACGGGGAACCTATGCGCCGGGTCGGAACGCTGTCAACGAAGGTTGTGCGCCCCGACGGGGCCGGTAGAAAACGCTGGGATACGCGGTTATTGTCGGCGACGCCCCATGGCCAAGCTCAAGGTGACCCTGAAAGCGCTCGGCAGGCTGGTCGCGTCCGCCCCCGGCGGCGCACGCCGCCAAAACGACATAGCCGGCGCGCGCCGCCAAAACGACAAGGCCGCGGCCGGGCGCCCTCATAAAAGCGCGCCTACCGGCGCGACGCGCGCGCATAAAGCCGCGCTCCGGGCCGCCCGGAGACCCCCACACGACCTCTCGACCCCCGGCGGCCAGGGCCACGCGCTCGCGGAAACGGTGGTGATGGGGATCTTCGACCGCTTGCGCCAGGAGGCGCGCGCGCTGGACGGCCGGCTTACTCTTACCGACCTCGATCGCCTGGCCGACGATTTCCACGACAAGTCGGCGGCCCTGCGCCAGGCGTTCGAGATGACCTTCGAGGCCTACGCCCGCGCGCGCGAGCGTTCCAAGTTCGCCCAGAACCGCCAATACCCCTTCAACCGGCTGCTGGTGCGGCGTTTCGAGCATCTGCTCGCGCGCGGGAAAGGCCCCGGGATTCAGCGCCGGGTGCTGCCCGGTTTTTTCATGGCGGTCGAGATGATGCTCGGGCCCCAGATCCTCGACGCCTACCAGGAACATTGCCGCGCCATCGTCGAGCGCATCAGCGGAGCCCAGGGCGGCAAGTTCGCCTGGACCGATCTCTACGCCGACGCGGAAGCGGCGACGCTCGCCTTCGACGCGCTCGTCGCCATGGCCGCGTATTTCGCCGACTTCGACAAGCGCGCGCGCTGGTTTCTGACCATCGTCAACGGGAATCTCGGCCCGGCGCCCGCCAACGCCACCTACGAACAATCCAATTGGCAACTGGGCGATGCCGCGTTCAAGAACTTGCTCGCCGCGCTTTTTTCGCAACTCAAGGATCCGGTCGCCAGCGCGGCCGCGCGCACCGACTTCACCCAGCGTTACGGGGTCGAGAAATGCCGCGCCGTCGCCGACGCCATGGCGCGGATTCACGGATCCTGAGGCGGGCGGAAGAGAAAACGACGTTTGGGGCGACAAGGGGGCGGTCGGACCGGTGACCTGATTTTGGCTGTCTACGAAAAGGCGAGGACGAGGATGTTCGCGGTTCTTCGTTGGACGATTGTCGCTTCGTTCGTCTCCGCGCTCGGCGCTGGCGCATTCGCCGCGACGGTCGCCGCCGGGGATACGTCGCCCCCCGTCGACACGGCCGGCGAACCCAAGCCCCGCTGGAAAATCATCGAACTCGATTCCCGCTATATCCCCCGTGATACGCCGTTTTATTGGATCGACAACGAACGGGTTCTGTTCAGCGCTTTTCTGCTCGAGAAGCCGATAGAGGATCGCATCGAGTTCGTTAAAGCTTTCGAGAAAAATTCCCCAAGACAACTCTATCTTTGGGATATCCAAGGTCGAGTAACCGCCATCGCACAGCACGCGGGGGATTACTGCTACGGCGGTGGCCGGGTTATTTGGACCGTCGATAGTGATGAAGGCTTCTTCATTCGCGACATCTGGGATTTTCTGACTGGAAAATTGCCGGACTTCAATACGCACCTACAGGCGTTGCGTGTCGGCGGGTCGATCTATGGTCCACGCATTTTTTCGGGACATGGAAAAGTTATCAATGGAAAGCTTGTCGAGGAAGGTAAAGAGAGTCACCGAGGGGTTAACAGCCCCAAGATTCGATTTGATGAATTGACATGCAAGCAGGTTCGACGGCCGTTCCGTATCTCGTCGCCTCTGTGGCTGCCGCTGCGCTCCGAGGATGGATTTATCGAGGTTGATGTCTCTCGGTCTAAGCAAATGGTGTGGCACAGACCGGGTTCGAAGGACGGCGTATTGCTACCGATCCATTCGCGAGTCGATTATATGTCGCCTTTTACTGTCCAATATTACCAACATCGGGGCGCATATTTCATCTGGCATCCATCGGACTTCTGGTCCAAGGATCCATATGTTCAAAGAGAAGATGATTGCTTATTTGCTTGGTGGTTTTATCCCGATGGTCGAACGGAGCGTGTCTGTATTCCTTTTGGGCCGTGGTCAAAGGGAGGGGAAAAGAGCCGCGGAGCATATGTTCTTCCGTTACGCGATGGACTGTTGATCATCCACCGTCGCGCAGATGAACCTGACGGGCCTGGGGGAGGGTATTATTTATCTCACGGAACACAGTGGCGCGTATTCGAAAATTTCACATTTTATCCGCGCGCAAGTTATTCAATGCACACAATCGAGAATTATCCCGACTTTCATCTTACACGTGGGACAAGCGTGTCTCCAGATGGATGCAAAGTCGTGGTTGCATATGCTGAGACGTATATGGACGGAAAACAGTGTCAAAATTTTGGAGGGTCATCGAAATGCAAGGCGATGATCATCGATTTTTGTGCAGAGCGGAAGTGAAGCGGAAATGCGCCCGGCAGCGACCAAGAACGGGGTTGGGGCGTACCCTGTCGCCGCCTATTTAGCGGCGACGGCTTGGCGCGCGCCCGTTGTGCGTTCCTGCTTCAAGGCTTCGGCGATGACGAACGCGAGTTCGAGCGCCTGCTGGGCGTTGAGGCGCGGATCGCAATGGGTGTGATAGCGATCGGACAAATTCGCCTCGGTGATCGCCTGGGCGCCGCCGACGCACTCGGTCACGTCCTGGCCGGTCATCTCGAAATGGATTCCGCCGGCGTGGGTGCCCTCGGCGCGGTGCACGGCGAAAAAGCCGCCGACCTCGGCCAGAATCCGATCGACGTGGCGGGTCTTGTAGCCGTTCGCGCTTTTGACCGTGTTGCCGTGCATCGGATCGCACACCCAGACGACGCGGCGCCCTTCGCGCTTGGCGGCGCGCAAGAGCGGCGGCAGGGCGCGTTCGACCTTGTCGGCGCCCATGCGCGCGATGACCGTGAGCCGGCCCGGCTCGTTCGCCGGATCGAGCGCCTCCATCAGGCGCAGCATGTCGTCGGGACTCAACGTCGGCCCGGCCTTGAAGGCGACCGGATTTTTCACCCCGCGCAGGAATTCGACGTGCGCGCCGTCGAGCCGGCGGGTGCGATCGCCGACCCACAGGAGATGCGCCGAAGTATCGTACCAGTCGCCGCTGGTCGAATCGACGCGGGTCATGGCTTCCTCGAAATTGAGGAACAGCGCTTCGTGCGAGGTGTAGAATTCGGTCTCGCGCAGTTGCGGCGTCGTTTCCGACGTCATGCCGCACGCGGCCATGAAGGCGAGCGTTTCGTCGATGCGGGAAGCCAGATCGCGGTAGCGCGCGCCTTCGGCGCTGTCGGCGACGAAGCCCAGGTTCCACTGGTGGACCTTGTGCAGGTCGGCGTAGCCGCCTTGCGCGAACGCGCGCAGCAGATTGAGCGTCGCCGCCGACTGGTTGTAGGCCTGGATCATGCGCTTGGGGTCCGGAACGCGGGCTTCGCGCGTGAATTCCATGCCGTTGACCATGTCGCCGCGATAGGCGGGCAGCGTCACGCCGTCTATGGTCTCGGTCGGCGCCGAGCGCGGCTTGGCGAACTGCCCGGCCAGGCGGCCGACCTTGACCACCGGGCAGGCCGCGCCGAACGTCAGCACGACCGCCATCTGCAACAGCACGCGGAAGGTGTCGCGGATGTTGTTGGGGTGGAATTCGGCGAAGCTTTCGGCGCAGTCGCCGCCCTGGAGCAGGAACGCCCGCCCCGCCTCGACGTTGGCGAGCCGGGCTTTCAGGTTGCGCGCCTCGCCGGCGAAGACGAGCGGCGGGTAGCGCCTGAGCTCGGTCTCGGCCGCTTTCAGCGCCGCCGCGTCCGGGTATTCCGGCGCCTGCTCGATCGGGCGCGCGCGCCACGAATCCGGCTTCCACTCGCTCGCGGTCAGCTTGCCGCTCGTGTTCCGGGTTGATTTGGTCATCTTTTTCGGCCTTTCAGGGGGGCTATATACCCCCCCGGGGACCGAGACGCCACCCCTCCCCCCGCCCGGTCCCGCATCCGGGAGCATCCCGCATGGTAAACGGCCGGCGATTGGCTTATGTAAGGCCCCCATGATCCGCATCAATCTTGCCCTCGGCGGCGGCGGCGCGCGCGGCCTCGCCCACATCGCCATGCTCGAGGCGTTCGACGAGCTCGGCCTCAAACCCCATCGCCTCGCCGGCACCAGCATCGGCGCGGTGGTCGCGGCGCTTTACGCCTCGGGCATTCCGGCCGCCGACATCCGCGCCGACGTCGAGCGGCTGATCGGCCTCGGACCGCGCCGCTTCAAGGACATGTTCGGGAAGGACGAACTCGCGCACTGGTTCAGGTTCGTCGATCTCGAATTCCGGCGCGGCGGATTGTTTCGCGGCAAGCGATTCCAGGCGTTCCTGCGCCATCGCATGCCGGCACGCGATTTCGCGCACCTCAAGATTCCGCTCAAGATCGTCGCCACCGATTTCCACAGCTGGCAGCCGGTGGTGTTCGATTCCGGCGATCTCGCGCTCGCGGTTAAGGCGAGCATGTCGGTGCCGGGCGTGTTCGCGCCGGTGCGCCTCGACGGCCACCTCCTGATCGACGGCGGCGCGGTCGATCCGCTGCCCTACGACCTGTGGCGCGACGAATGCGACATCACCATCGCGATCGAGGCGGCGCCAATGCGCGCGCGCGATCCGCGCAAGAGCCCGCGCATGCTGGATGCCGTTTTCACCACCATCCAGATCATGCAGCGCTCGATCGTCGCCGAAAAGATGAAGCGCAACCCGCCCGATCTCCTGATCCGCCCGAAGATCGCGGGCGTGCGCCTAATGGACTTCCACAAGGCGGAGCATATCTTCGCCGAGGCCGAAACGGAAAAGCAGCGCCTGAAATGCGAGTTGATGCGGCTGATGGAGAGTGCCGGAGCGCGCCATCACGGCCACGCGGCGGAGTGACGGCAACCATTTTCGCCGTCACCCCCGCAGCGGGGGTCCAGAAACAAGCTGGATGCCCGCTTTCGCGGGCATGACACCAAAGATCACTTCCGTTTTTCGCGCATGGTGACGAACTCTTCGGCCGCGGTCGGATGAATGCCGACGGTGGCGTCGAAGTCGCGCTTGGTCGCGCCGCACTTGAGCGCGACGGCGAAGCCCTGCGCGATCTCGGGCGCGTCGGCCCCGACCATGTGCAGGCCGAGCACGCGCTCGCTCGCCCGATCGACCACCAGCTTCATAAATGTCCGTTCGGCTCCCCCGGCCAACGTGTGTTTCAACGGCTTGAACGACGACGTATAGATATCTATCGCGCCCCGCTTGGCGGCTTCGCTTTCCGTCAAGCCGACGGTGCCGACGGGCGGATTGGAAAACACCGCTGTCGGCACGTATTGATAGTCCATCGCCGTCGGGCAGTTCTCGAACAAGGTGCGCACCAGCGCCATCGCTTCGGCCAGCGCCACCGGCGTCAGGTTCATGCGGTCGGTCACGTCGCCGACGGCGAAGATGCCAGCAACCGACGTGCGCGAATAGGCGTCGACCTCAATCGCGCCTTTGGAGGTCAGTTTCACGCCCGCCTCGGCCAAGCCTAGTCTCTCGGTGTTGGGCGCGCGGCCCGTCGCATACAGCACGGCGTCGCACGCGAGGATTTCGCCACCCTTGAGCCGAAGCGCGAGGCCGGCGGCCGTCCTGGTGATGGATTCGACGACACTGGCGCTGCGGATCGCGATGCCCTTGGCGGTCATGGCGGCGGAAAGCGCCGCGCGCACGTCGTCGTCAAAGCCGCGCAATATTTGATCGGCGCGGATGATCACTGTCACCTCGGAGCCGAAGGCGCGGAAAATGCCGGCGAACTCGACCGCGATGTAGCCGCCGCCGACCACCACGACGCGGCCCGGGCGCTGCGGCAAGTCGAGCGCCTCGTCGGACGTGATGGCGTGCTCGATCCCGGGAATGGCGGGCAGTGACGGACGACCGCCGGTCGCGACCAGGGTGTGGCGCGCGGTCATGGCTCTCGTTTTTCCATCCGGCCCCGCGACTTCGACCCGGTCGGGCCCCTTGAGGCGGGCCGTGGCCTCGATGAGTTCGACCTTGTTGTCGGCCAAAATTTTCCGATAGACGCCTTCCAGCCGGTCGAGTTCGCGGTTCTTGGCGGCGATCAGGGCAGACCAGTCGTGAACGGCTTCGCCCACCGTCCAGCCGAAGCCCTTGGCGTCCTCGAAATCCTCGGCGTAATGGGCGCCCAGCACCAGGAGCTTCTTCGGGATGCAGCCGCGCATGACGCAGGTGCCGCCGACGCGGCGGTTCTCGGCGATGGCCACCTTGGCGCCCGCGCGCGCGGCCATGCGCGCCGCGCGCACGCCGCCCGATCCGGCGCCGAGCACGAACAGGTCGACATCGAAGCTCATCGCGCTCAGCGGTAGATCGAGCCGACGCAGACGTACTTGATCTCGACGAAGTCCTGGATGCCGTATTTCGACCCTTCGCGGCCGATGCCCGATTCCTTGACGCCGCCGAAAGGCGCCGCGTCCGTGGCGATCACCCCGTCGTTGACGCCGACCAGGCCGTATTCGAGGCCTTCGCTCATCCGCCACATGCGGTTGAGATCGCGGCTGTAGAAATAGGCGGCGAGTCCATAAGGAGTATCGTTGGCGAGCCGGATCGCTTCCTCCTCGGTCTTGAAACGATAAAGGGGCGCGACCGGCCCGAAGATTTCCTCGTTGAAGATGTCCATCGCGGGCGTCACGTCGGTGAGCACGGTCGGCTCGTAGAACGTACCGCCGAGGGCGTGGCGTCGGCCTCCGACGGCGACGCGGGCGCCTTTTTGCTTGGCGTCGGCGACCAGGCGTTCGACCTTGGCGAGCGCGTCCCGGTTGATGAGCGGGCCCTGCTGGGTTTCGCCCTTGAGGCCGTCGCCCACTTTGAGGCCGGAAGCCGCCTGGGCGAGGCGCGAGACGAATTCGTCGTAGACGCCTTCCTGCACCAGGATGCGGTTGGCGCAGACGCAGGTCTGGCCGGTGTTGCGGTACTTGGAGGCGAGCGCGCCCTGGACCGCGATTTCCATGTCGGCGTCGTCGAAAACGATGAAGGGCGCGTTGCCGCCGAGCTCCATGGAAATCTTCTTCACCGTGCCGGCGCTCTGGCGCATGAGCAGCTTGCCGACCTCGGTCGAGCCGGTGAACGAAATCTTGCGCACCAGTCCGTTCGAGGTCATCTCGGCGCCGATCTCCTCCGGCACGCCGGTCAGCACGTTGACGGTGCCCTTGGGAAACCCGGCGCGGTCGGCGAGTTCGGCCAAGGCGAGCGCCGAATAGGGCGTGTCCTCGGCCGGCTTGATCACCACCGTGCAGCCCGCCGCCAGCGCGGGCGCGCATTTCCGTGTGATCATGGCGGTCGGGAAATTCCAGGGCGTGATGGCGCAAACCACGCCGACCGGCTGCTTCAAGACCAAAAGACGTTTATCCGGCGCGTGCGCGGGGATGGTGTCGCCGTAGATGCGCTTGCCTTCTTCGGCGAACCATTCGACGAACGAGGCGCCGTAGACGATTTCGCCGCGCGCCTCGGCCAGCGGCTTGCCCTGCTCGGCGGTCATCAGGCGGGCCAAGTCCTCCCTGTGTTCGAGGATCAGGTCGTTCCACTTGCGCAGAATCCCGGCGCGGTCCTTGGCGGTGCGCTTGGCCCATTCCGGCCCCGCCTTGGCGGCGGCTTGGATGGCGCGCTTGGTCTCGGCGCCGCCCATCTTCGGCACGTGGCCGAGCTTTTCGCCGCTCGCCGGGTTGAAAACGTCGAAGGTGGCCTTGGTATCGGCATCGACCCAGGCGCCGTCGACGTAGGCTTGGTGGCGGAACAGGCGGGAATCGGCAAGCTGCATGGAAAATCTCCTGTAACGAGGGCGGGATGATAGCAACCGCGAACCGGGCCGTCAGCCGCCCGATTGGACCGCCCGGATGAGGAAATCCTCGAGTCCGCGCACGCATGTTTCGTCGTTGTAGAGCTTGTGGCGGTTGGCGGCGGTCTTGGCGCGCACCCGGGCGCGGAATTCGGGCTCGCGCCCGAGGCGGATGGCGATGGCGATGTAGTCGTCCACGTCCTTGGCGACGGTGTCCTCGACGCCGATCATGCGCAGCATCCCATAACTCACCCGCCCGCGCATGAA
>VGZQ01000067.1 GCA_016872535.1 Rhodospirillales bacterium
GCCTGATCCGCGCCCATTCCTTGTCGTTCAGCCAGTAAAGATGCGCCATCCCAGCCTCCGTTCTCCTCGGAGGCTTGAATCACATCTTCGTAGCGTTGAGAATCCCCTAATTGAGTACAGACCCTAGGCCGCTCGTCGGTTCCGGATAGTAGCCGAGTCGATGGAGGACAAGCTTGGTTTCGAGGGTATCCTTAAGGTTGACTTTGGACGTACGTCCCAAGGTTGAACGCAGTCTGAATGGGGAAGGCATGATCGTCTCCTAAGGTTTTGATGTCGCCGACCAAATTGCGGATGTGCGAGGAGCCGCCTCGGGCGCGCGAGCGATTCGCCGGCCAGCAGCCGGTTCGGGTGGAAAATGTCTCGGGAAGCGTTATCCGCCTGGGGTTGTCGAAAGGCAGGTCGAGCCGGCCCTTCGGCCCTGCGGGCGCTATCGGAATTGTCGCCAACACCACTGGCGGCGGGCAACGTAACGCACCCTGGAACATAAATTTACCTATGTCAAGGAATATTTACTTATAATACACAAGGTTCTCGGTCGCGCTCGTTAATCAACTCATTGATTATAAATATAAAATTATAGATATGATGGCATGAGCCTCGGTCTGGATTTGTACGTGGGTAGGGGTAAGCTTCGCGCCCGAAGGCAGGGCGCTTGCCATGACCATCGGCCGGCGGCAATTCGCGTTGGGCGCGGCGGCGCTGGCGGGGCTCCCGGCTGCGGTCTCCGTTTCCCGGGCGGCGGAAACCGCTCCGAGCGAATCCGAGCGCGCCGCCATGGCGGCGGACGCCGCCCAATTCCTGGAAAGCCATGCCTCCGTGCCGGGGTTGAGCATCGCCATCGCGAAGGGCGGCGAGATCGTCTATCGCGAGGCGTTCGGCGTCGCCGACCGCTGGACCCAGGAACCGGCGACGCCGGCGCACCGCTTCCGCATCGCCAGCGTCTCGAAACCCGTCACGGCGGTCGCCGTGTTCCGCCTCTACGAGGCGGGGCTGCTTTCGCCCGACGCCCGGGTGTTCGGGCCCGACGGCGCGCTCGGGCCCTTGGGCGCCGCGCTCGGCCCCGGCTCGGCGCTGCAGGCGGTCACCGTCGATCACCTGCTCACCCACACCTCGGGCGCCTGGCCCAACGACGCGAGCGATCCCATGTTCGCCAACCGTTCGTACGACCACGCGGCGTTGATCGAATCGACGCTCAAGTATTCGTCCGCGACCGATGCGCCCGGCGCGGCCTACAAGTATTCCAATTTCGGCTACTGCCTGCTCGGCCGCATCGTCGAGCGCGCGGCCAAGCGCGCTTACGCCGATTTCGTGCGCGAAACGGTGCTGGCCCCGGTCGGCGCGGGCGGCATGGCGATCGGCGGCAACACGGAAAGCGAGCGCGCGCCGAACGAGGTCCGCTACCACGGCGGCCTCAAGGACGACCCTTACGCGCTGAACGTGCGGCGGATGGATTCCCACGGCGGCTGGATCGCGACCCCGGCGGAGGTGGCGCTCTTCGTCGCCGGCGCGGCGGGGCGCACGCGCCCGCCGCTGCTTGCGCGCGCGAGTATGGCGAAAATGAGCGAAGGCACGGCGGCCAACCCGAAATACGCGCGCGGCTGGAACGTGAATGCCGCCGGCAACTGGTGGCACACGGGAAGCCTTCCCGGCACCCAGACCGTCGCGGTCAGGACCAAAAGCGGCCTCAGCTGGGCCGCCTTCCTCAACACCCGCAACCGGGGCTCCCCGCTCGCGGGCGATCTCGACAAGCTGATCTGGAAAATGGCGCGCCGCGTGCCCGCGTGGCGGGCGTGAGGGGGAGTTTTATAGCGGCGATGGTGCAGGGGTGGATTGCGATTTGATGAGGGGTCAGGACAATGTAAAGCCAGCTTGGACTAAATTTCACAAAGCGATTACATTACTCTCAAATAAGTATTTTGGCGCGGTCCGTTCCAGAAGACAGTAACAGCTACTTTCAAACAGAAGTAAGGTTAAATACACATTGTAGATTGAAGGAGGATGCAATGGGCACAGTCATTAAAAATTGCTTCGTGCATATAGCATCATTAGCTTCAATATTGGGGCTTTATTTGACTTTAAGAGATAAAGCTTCCACCAGTGAATGGTGGCATCCAATTCTAGTTTTTTTTGTAGTATTAATTACTGTTTTGGCCCTTGCGCATGAAGTATGGGCATATATTAAAAACAAACCTAAAGTTTATAAAACAACCAAAAAAATAAACAAATATATGCACGATTGGATATCTGCTGGGGGCAGGGTTGTAATATTTAGTCGTGATATGAGTTGGGCTGCTGAGGACGATATTCAAAAACTTCTGACTTCCAAGGCAGAGAAGAAAGAATTGACGATCTGTTTGGAGAATGAAATCCCCCTCACTAACGAATTAAAACTCAAGGGAGCGACAATCGTTACATACAAACATTACGGGCATGTCCCTCGTTCACGATTTACTATTGTTGATTACGAACGAGATGGTGCGCGTGTCGCCGTTGGCGTAAAGATGGGAGGTGATCATGTGATACAAGAGTATAGGAGCGGAACCCATCCATTTTTTGCTGTAGCTGAAGACTTAATAAAATTTTTAACTGCGAGTTTGAAAAAACCAGATGTACAAAATTAGAAAAAGGAAATCTTTGCTTTCTATCTCAAAAGAGTGGGATGCCCTTGCATCGACACGTTTCCTGCAAATTGTGAATGGAGGAGACATCACTTATAGGAAAGTGTTGGTTCCCAATATACTAAAACTAATAGCCAATGATTCGGTGGGCAGAGTTCTAGATGCGGGGTGCGGTGTTGGATTTCTAACAAATTTATTAGCGCGTCAGTCTAAACAAGTTATCGGAATTGATCCCAGCGCAAAAAGCATTACTTTAGCCAGAAATCATTATGGGAGTAGAGTAACTTTTATTCGAACAACTCTGGAGAAATATTCTAGAGAAAATTCAAGATCAGTTGACATAATCGTAGCCAACATGGTTTTGATGGATGTTGTTAATTTGGACGAATTTCTTCAATCTGCTGCGAAGGCGCTTCGTAAAAATGGAAAATTGGTATTTTCAATAGCTCACCCTTGCTTTTGGCCCGCATATTACGGCTATAAAAATGAACCGTGGTTTCAATACAATAAAGAATTAATAATAGAGGGGCCGTTTAAAATTACGACATCCCCTGAATGCAAATTAAAGAGCACGCATGTGCATAGACCTCTGGAGACATATATACAGAAATTTTACGACGCTCAATTTTCTTTGGATATTCTGAAAGAGCCGATGCCTTCATCCTCGGTCAGTGCTTTGTATCCTAATCCCTGGGTTTATCCTCGTTATATTATTGGAATGTGTAGGAAGAAGCCTTTGTTCTGAAGACTTATAACATCCTCTCTATAGACAAAATCCGTTTCAGTGTGAACCCGCCGAAATCTTGATGGAAGTGAGTATTACTTCCCCAATCTCGGCACGATTTCGCGGGCGATGATTTCGATCTGCTCGCGGTCGTAGCGCCAGGGAACGAAGATGAGCCGGTCGACCCCGGTCGCCACGTGTTCCTTCAACTGCGCAAGGCACTCGTCCACCGTGCCGATGATCGCGCTCTCCGGCGTCGATTCGCTCCAGGAGGCGATGTCCCATTCGCTCGAAAGCCACTCCATCATCTTCGGCTTCACCTCCTCGCGGCTCTTGCCGATCATGATCGGAAGCTGGTTGGTGCTCTGCAGGGTCGCCGGGTCCTTGCCCGCCGCCTTGGCGTAATCCTTCACCTTCTGCCAGCCGCGCGTGAACCCGTCCGGCTTGTAGAAATAGGTGAGCCAGCCGTCGCCGGCGACGCCCGCGCGCTTCAGCACCGCCTCCACGTAGCCGCCGATCAAAATCGGCACGCGCGGCTTGGAAACCGGCTTCGGGTACATCACCGCGCTCCGCATGTTGTAGGGCGGCAGGTCGGCGGTGACCGAAGGCTCGGTCCACAGGCGATTGAGGATTTCCAGGTTCTTGTCCATGATCTTGCCGCGCTGCTCGAACGGCACGCCGACCGCGTCGAACTCGCGCTTGTACCAGCCGGACGCCATGCCGAGGATCATGCGCCCGCCCGAAAGCTGGTCTATGGTCGCAACCTGCTTCGCGAGCAAAAGCGGATTGCGGAGCGGCAGCACCAAAATGCCGGTGCCGAGCTTGATCCTGGTGGTGCGCGCGGCGACGGCGGTCAGCATGGTGAGCGAATCGCAGATCGGGAAATGGGGGTCGGTGCCGAGCAGGATGTGGTCCCACACCCAGAGCGATTCGAAGCCGAGTTGCTCCACCCACACCCCGTAATCCGCCAGGGCGCGCGCGTCGGGAATTTCCGGAAAGCGCGTGAAATTGCGCATGGCGATGCCGGACATCACGGTTTTGGGCATGGGCTTATCCTCGGACGTTGAAGGAAAACGGGATCAGGCGATGTAGAGCCGGTCGGGGTCGAGTTCGCGCAGCACGCGGAGCTCGCGCTCGTCCGGCGGCTTGGTTTCGTGGAGGTCGGGCGCGATCTCGAGCGCGAAGCCGGTGTTGTCGCGCACCTGTTCGGCCGAAACGCCGGGGTGGAGCGCGTCGATGCGGACGCGCTTCGATTGGGGGTCGATGCCGAGCACGGCGAGGTCGGTCACGATCTTGTGCATGCCGCCGCTGACCAGGCCCGATTTCGCCCGGCTGTCGCCGCCCGAAAGAAATCCGGGCGAGGTGATGAAGTCCACCTTTTCCACGAAGCGGCGCTTTTCGTGCTTCATGGCGACGACGATTTTCGCGAGGCTCGCGATGTCGTTGCCGCCGCCGGTGCCGGGCAGGCGCGTCTTGGGCTTGGCCGGATCGCCGATGAACGACGAATTGATGTTGCCGTAATGGTCGATCTGCGCGCCGCCCAGGAAACCGATATCGACGTAGCCGCGCTGCAGCAGCAGCAGCACGTCGGTGATGGGGAGGATCATGTTGGCGCGGCGGGTGCAGCGCTGCTCGTTGGTGGAAGGCGGCAGTTCCCCCGGCACGATGAAGGGGCCGAGCACGCCGCCCTCGAACAGGATGGTGAGCCCCGGCGCGTGCAGGCGCTGGGCCAGCGTCGCGGCCAACAGCGGGATGCCGACGCCCGCGAACACGGTCTGGCCGTCTTCGAGCGTGCGGCTCGCCATCACCGACAGCAGTTCGGCGGCGGTGTAGGCGGGCGTGTGCGCGGGCGAATGCCCGCGCGCCAACGGTTGGGTTTTAGTCATCGTAGATGCTCTCCCCGCCGCGCGCGGCGGTCAACAGGTTGGCGATGCCCATGCGCTCCAGGTATTCGGTCCACGACTTGGGCTCGTAATAGAAGCGTTGCAGGTATTCGGCGACGCCCTTGTCCACGTCGGCCTTGGTCATGTCCGCGAACAGGTCCATGTGGGTGAAGAACGGCTCGTAGAGGCCGTAGCATTCGTGCGGCGCCGAGCCGAACGGCACTTCCACCACCGCTTCCACGGTGAAGAACGGGAACGCGGTCCGGTCGGGGGCGCGGCGGATCTGGTCGTTGGAAACGATTCGCTCGGTGGTCAGAATCACGCGCTTCGCCGCCAGCGCCAGGTCGTGGTCCATGAACGGCAGGCCGTCGATCTGCGGGTTGCCGTACTTGTCGCAGCGCTGCACGTGGATGATGGCGACGTCCGGGTTGAGGGCGGGAAGGAGAAGGAGTTTATCCCCGGTGAACGGGCAGGTGAAATCCTTGGCCGCGCCCGCGCGCATCCGGCCGACGTCGGAACCCATCATCGAGCGCGTCGCCATGAACGGCAGGCCCATGGCGCCTGCGCGGTAGCGGAGCCCCATGGACATGTGGCTCCATTCCTCGAACTCGGCGCGGCCCTGCTCGGTCCAGGCGCGCATGACGCGCGAGATGCCCCACACGATGCCCTGGCTGAACCAAGACGTGACCACTTTCTTGGCGATGCCCGAGGCGAACACGATGTCGCCGTCGGAGGAAACGATGCTCCGCGAAAAGGTGAGGTTCTTACGCTTCGCCCGCACCAGCGCCCAGATCAAGGCCGACGGCGTGCGCGACATCATGCAGCCGCCGATGGCGACGTGTTCGCCGTCCTTGATGCGGGCGGCGGCTTCCTCGAGCGAGACCACCTTGTCGTGCAGGCTGCGGTCGCGGGCGGCGGTTTCGGCGCGGAGCTGGCTGTAGGGTTTGACGCCATAAGGGTTGGCGGGCTGCGTTTCGGTCACGGCGGCAATCTCCGGTCTCAATTAAATCCCGCGTCGCGGTTGAAGGAAGCGATCAGTTCGTTCCAGGCGGGCACGGCGCGGGCAAGCCCGTCCCAGAAACCCTGGTCGAGGCGGCGGTCGAAATCGGCCAGCGCCACGCCCTGCTGCTCGACCCAGGTGTAGTAGCCGAGGTTGAAAATGCGCCGCCGCTCGCGGTGGTCCAGTTCGCGCACGTGATCGGTCTCCAGCCCGGCGAGATGGCGGGCGAAGGCGCCCGCCGCCGCGTCGGCGTCGAAGCCCTTCGGGTAATCGCGCTTTGAGACCTTGATGCGTTCGCTTTCGTACATGGAAGCATTGTCGGTGGCGACGGTGACGACCGCGTCTCCGCTGCCCAGGTCGAGCCGTCGCGCCACCTTGATGGCGGCGAGCACGTTGCAGATGCTGGAAATGCCGAGCGAGCCGAGCGCGTTCACCGTCGCCGCCGGCACGCCGCGCGTTTTCAGGTACTCGCGCCCGACGGGCAGGTTGAACAACAGGTTGAGATCATCGGTGGCGCGGTCGGACACCGCCACCACCACGTCGGAGTTCATGACGTTGTGGATCAGCGGGATGTGCTTGTCGCCGATGCCCTGGATGTTGTGCGCGCCGTAGCCGTTATAGAGCATGGTCGGGCATTCGACCGGCTCCACCGGCACGATCTTGGTGCCGAAGGTTTCCTTCAGGTAATCGCCGGCGGCGAGGGTCCCGGCCGAGCCGGTGCTGGCGACGAAGGCGGCGAGTTTGAGCGATTTGCCCCGCCCGGCGTCGGCCGCGATTTTCGCCAGCGCGCGCCCGGTGCAGTGGCGGTGGGCGACGTAATTGGCGAACTCGGAGAACTGGTTGATGATGTCGTTGGCCGGATCGCGCGCGAGCGCGGCGCAAGCGTCGTAGATTTCCTTGACGTTGCTTTCGGTGCCGGGTGTGCGGACGATGTCGGCGGGATCGCTGACCCAGCGCTCCAGCCACTGGAACCGCTCGCGGCTCATGCCTTCGGGCAGCACGGCGGTGCCGCGGCAGCCCATCAGGCGGGAAATGGCGATGCCGCCCCGGCAGTAGTTGCCGGTCGACGGCCACACCGCGCGCTGGCGGGTGGGATCGAACAGGCCGGTGACCAGCCGCACCACCAGGCAGGCGTAGGCCGCCAGCACCTTGTGCGCGCCGATCATCGGGAACCGTTCGCCGAGCGCGACCAGGATGCGCGCGGGAACGCCGGTCAACGCCTCCGGCAGGTCGAGATAGCCGGGCACCGCGGCTTTCGCGCGGCGGTCGGGGCCGTTGTGCCAATGGACGCGAAGCAGGTTGGCCGGATCGGGCTGATCGGGATCGGCCGCGCCCGCCGCCAGGTGGTGCGCGACCGGATCGGCGATTTCCTCGAAGGTCGGCAGGCGCACGCGCATCTCGCGCGCCCGGGCCACGGCGCGCGCGCGCGTCGCCCGGTCGGCCACGGCCAGCGGAAGCTCGAACGGATTCACGGAAACAGGCTCTCCCGGTCGATTTTTTAAATGATACCTATCTTAGATAAACTCAGCAATAAAAATACGACAATATAAGGACTTGATAAAACTTAACAGTGGCGCAATAGTGACCGGGATTGCCCCAGGGAGGCAAGCCAATGGCCGAAGGCCCCATGGCCCAGGGAATGGGCGTCGGCGCCGCGATTCGCCGGCGCGAGGACGAGCGCCTGCTCAAAGGGCGCGGCCGTTTCGTCGGCGACATCCAGCTGGTCGGGATGAAGGAAATGGCCTTCGTCCGCAGCCCGCTCGCGCACGCGCGCATCCGTTCGATCGACGTGCCGTCCGAACACAAGGGCGCGGTCTTCACCTGGGCGGACATGGCCAAGGCCGGCGTCAAGCCGATCTGCGCGTCCTCGAAACTGCCGGGCTCCAAGCCCTCCGACCAGCCGGCGCTCGCCGACGGCAAGGTGCGCTTCGTCGGCGAGCCCGTCGCCGCGTGCCTCGCCCGCACCCGCGCCGAGGCCGAGGACATCGCCGCAAGCGTCGTTATCGATTTCGAGGAACTGCCGGTCAACGTTGACACGATCGAATCGGCGACCAAGCCGAAATCCAGGATTCACGAGCATTGGGGCGACAATCTCTTCCTCGAATCGACCGTCGTCGCGGGCGATATCGACAAGATCGCGGCGCGCGCGCCGGTGAAGGTCACGCGCACCGTCCGCATGGCGCGCCAATGCATGGTGCCGCTCGAGGGCCGGGGCATGGTCGCCGCCTGGGACCGCCAGTTGGAACAGTTGACGCTCACCACCGCCACCCAGATGCCGCACATCGTGCGCCAGGGTCTCGCCGAATGTCTCGGCCTCGATCAGGCCGCCGTGCGCGTGATCGCGCCCGACGTCGGCGGCGGCTTCGGCTACAAGGGCATCTTGCTGCCGGAGGAAGTCATCGCCGCGTGGCTCGCGCGCACGCTCGACCATCCGGTGCGCTGGATCGAGGATCGGCACGAACACCTGGTCGCCGCCGCCAACGCGCGCGAGCACCGCTACGAGGTCACCGCTTACGCCGACCGGGACGGCCGCTTGCTCGGCCTCGACGCCTCGGGCTGGGTCGATGCCGGGGCGTACTCCATCTATCCCTTCACCGCCGGGCTCGAGGCCGCCCAGGTCGGCAGCATTCTGCCCGGCCCCTACGACTTCGCGCACTACCGCTGCCGCGCCTATTCGGTCGCCACCAACAAGCCGCCGATCGTTCCCTATCGCGGGGTCGCGCGCACCGGCGTCTGTCTCGCGATCGAATTGATCATGGACGCAATAGCAGAAGCGGTTCAGCGCGAGCCGCACGAGGTGCGTCTGATCAATCTCGTGCCGCCCGAGAAAATGCCCTACGTCAACGTCACCAAGAAGCACTTCGACAGCGGCGATTATCCCGAATCCGTGCGCCGGGCGGTCGCCGCCATCGACCTGCCCGCGATCCGCGCGCGCCAGAAGAAGGGCGAGCCGGACGGGCGCCGGATCGGCGTCGGCCTCGGCGTCTATTGCGAGCAGGCCGGGCACGGCACCGCCGTCTATCACGGCTGGGGCATCCCAATGGTGCCCGGCCACGAGCAGGCGCAGGCGCGCCTCACCCCCGACGGCGGGCTCGAATTACGGGTCGGGCTTCATTCCCACGGCCAGAGCCTGGAAACGACTCTTGCCCAGGTCGCGCATGAAATCCTCGGCATCGACGTCGCCCAGGTGCGGCTGGTGCACGGCGACACCGGCTTGACGCCGTTCTCGACCGGCACCTGGGGCTCGCGCGCGGCGATCATGGCGGGCGGCGCGGTGGCGGCGGCGTGCAAGCAGCTGCGCGAGCGCGCGATCCGGATCGGCGCGCATCTTCTCCAGGCCAAGCCCGAGGAAGTCCGTTTCGACTCGGGCGCCGTCCACGCCGGCAAGGGCAGCGTGCCCTTGGCCGAAATCGCGCGCGTCTGGTACCGCGCGCCGCAACTCCTGCCGCCGGACGTGGACCCGGGCGGGCTCGAGGTCACCGCCGGCTACAAGCCGAAATCGGACCAGGGCACGTTTTCGTATGCCACCCACGCGGCGGTGGTGGCGGTCGATCCGGAAACCGGCGCGGTCGAGATTCTCGATTACGTGGTGGTCGAGGACGCGGGCGTGATGCTCAACCCGATGGTGGTCGACGGCCAGGTCCTGGGCGGCGTCGCGCAAGGGATCGGCACCGCGCTCTACGAGGAAATGCCGTTCGACGCCGAGGGCCAGCCGCTCGCCTCCACCTTCGCCGATTACCTGCTGCCGGGCTTTCCCGAGGTGCCACCGGTCCGCATCCTGCACATGATGACGCCGTCGCCGATCACCGAATTCGGCCAGAAGGGCATCGGCGAAGGAGGCGGCATCGCACCGCCGGCGGCGATCGGCAACGCCATCAACGACGCGCTCAAGGGTCTCGGCGCGCGCGTCACCGACACGCCGTTCACGCCGAAGCGCGTGTTCCAGGCGATCCAGGCGGTAGGAACAAAACGATGAAGCCCGTCGCCTTCGATTACGAACGCCCGGCGACGTTGGACGCGGCCCTCAAGCTGCTCGCGCGCGAGGACATCGTCGTCAAGGCGGTCGCCGGCTCGCAGTCGTTGGGGCCGATGCTGAATTTGCGCCTGGTGCAGCCGGATTTGCTGGTCGACATCACCGCGATCTCCGAATTGACCGCGATCCGGGAAGAAAAAGGCGCGCTGGTCGTCGGCGCCGGCGTCACCCACGGGCAGTTGGAGGACGGCGGCTATCCCGATCCGACGCGCGGCGTGCTGGCCAAGGTCGCGGCGGGCATCGCCTACCGCGCGGTGCGCAACCGCGGCACCATCGGCGGCAGTCTCGCGCACGCCGATCCCGCCGCCGACTGGGTGTCGGCGCTGGTCGCCCTCGGCGCCGAAATCGTGGTCGCGGGACCGGGCGGGCGGCGCGCGGTCGCGGCGGAAAAATTCGTCACCGGCGTGTTCGAAACCAAGCTCGAACCGGGAGAGATCGTCGCCGAAATCCGCGTTCCAGCCTTGTCGTCGGACGCGCGTTGGGGCTACGTGAAGAATTGCCGCAAGGCGGGCGAGTTCTCCCACGCCACCGGCGCGGTGCTGATCGATCCCGCGCGCAAGTTTGCGCGCGCGGTGATCGGCGCGGTCTCGGGCGCGCCGATCGTGATCGACGACGCCGCCGTCGCCGCCAAGGACCCGGGCGAAGCTTGGGTCGCCGGTCGCCTCGCGGACACGCCCTTGGGCGGCGACGCCTATCAAGTCCGCATCCACCACGTCGCCCTCAAGCGGGCGATTCGGGAGGCGAGCCCTCCATGAAAAACCTCGCGCTGACCGTGAACGAAAGAAAGGTGACGGCGGCGGTCGAGCCGCGCCTGCACCTCGGCGATTTCCTGCGCGAGCGCGAATTGCTGACCGCCACGCATTTGGGTTGCGAGCACGGCGTCTGCGGCGCGTGCACGGTGCTGCTCGACGGCAAACCGGTGCGAAGCTGCATCACGCTCGCGGTCGCCTGCGAAGACCGCGCGGTCACCACCTTGGAAGGCCTGGAGAACGATCCGATCATGGCCGAATTGCGCGACGCTTTTTCCGCCGAGCACGCGCTGCAATGCGGCTTCTGCTCGCCGGGGATGCTGGTTTCGGCGCGCGATCTGGTGCTGCGCAAGCCCGATATCGACGACCGCGCGCTGCGGATCGAGATGAGCGGCAACCTCTGCCGCTGCACCGGTTACCTCGGGATCGTGCGCGCCGTCCGCCGCGTTCTCGATGCCCGTAAGAAGAGACAAGGGTAAGGCTGTCCGATGCCGCAAATCACCCAAAGCTTCACCGTCGCTTTCCCGCGCGCCGACGTGTGGCGGGCGCTCACCGACGTGGAAAAGGTGGTGACCTGCATGCCGGGCGCTTCGCTCACCCGCCCGCCGGAAGGCGGCAAGATCGCGGGCGAAATGCGGGTCAAGCTCGGCCCCATCGTCGCCGCGTTCGCGGGCGAGGGCGACCTCGTGATGGACGACGCCGCCTTCACCGGCGCCATTCGCGGCCAGGGCATGGATCGCAAGAACAATTCCCGCGTCCGCGCCGAAATCGAATTCAAGGCGATCGAGGAGGACGCCGCCACCCGGGTCGATCTCGCGGTCGATTTCTCGCTCACCGGCACGCTCGCCCAGTTCAGCCGGGGCGCCCTGGTGCAGGAGATCGCCCAGCGCCTCGGCGCCGAGTTCGCGAAAAACCTGGAAGCGCGCATGGCCGCGTCGGCCGCGTCGGCGGCGCCGTCGGCGGTTTCTTCGGCGGGCGGCCCGGCAGCGCAACCCGTGCCAGCGCCGCCGCGCGAATTGAACGCGCTCGCGCTCTTGTGGGCCATCGTCAAGGATTGGTTCCGGAAGTTGTTCGGCCGCCCGGCGGGCGACGGAGGAAAGCCCTTGTGATCAGCGTTCTCGAACTCTTCAAGATCGGAATCGGCCCTTCCAGTTCCCATACGGTCGGGCCGATGAAGGCGGCGCGCCAGTTCGCGCTCGCCGCGGCCGACATGACGCCGCCCGCGTCCCGTGTCGCCGTGCGGCTCTGTGGATCGCTCGCCTTTACCGGCAAGGGTCACGGCACCGACGCGGCCGTGATGCTCGGCCTCGCCGGCGAGGAGCCCGAGAAAATCGACCCCGATTCCGTGCCGGCGACGCTCGCGCGCATTCGCGCCGCCGGGCGTCTCGCGCTCGCGGGCAAACGCGAGATCGCTTTCGACGAAAGCCGCGACATCGTGTTCGATCTCGAAACCCGCATGCCGCTGCATCCCAACGGCATGCGCTGCGGCGCCTTTGCCGCCGGCGGCGAGGAAATTCTCGGGCAGGAGTTCTATTCCATCGGCGGCGGGTTCGTGGTGACGCCGGACGCCTTCGGCAAGGCGCCGCCCGCGGAATCCGTGCCGTACCCCTTCGCCTCGGCGGCCGACCTGCTCGCGCTCGCGCGGAAGCACAACCTGACCATCGCCGAGATCGTCATGGCCAACGAGCGCGCACGTCGCGACGAAGGCGTCGTCCGGGATCACCTGCGCGCCGTGGTCGCGGCCATGCGCGCCTCGATCGAGCGCGGCGGCCGCCAGGAGGGAACCCTGCCCGGACCGCTCAAGGTTCGCCGCCGCGCCGCCCAGTTGAAGCGGTCGCTGGAACGGGACCGGGGCCGCAACGCGGCGCACCCGACCGAGGCCCTCGACTGGCTCAACATGTATGCCATCGCCGTCAACGAGGAAAACGCCGCCGGCGGCCGCATCGTCACCGCGCCGACCAACGGCGCCGCGGGTGTGATTCCGGCGGTGATGGAATACTACCGGCGCTTTTACGCCGACGAGTCGGAAGCGAGCGCGGAGACGTTTCTGCTCACCGCCGGCGCGGTCGGCATTCTCGCCAAGACCAACGCCTCGATTTCGGGGGCCGAGGTCGGCTGCCAGGGTGAAGTCGGCGTCGCCAGCGCCATGGCGGCGGCCGGATTGGCGGCGGTGCTGGGCGGCACGCCCGGGCAGGTGGAAAACGCCGCCGAGATCGCGCTCGAACACCACCTCGGCATGACTTGCGATCCGGTCGCGGGGTTGGTGCAGGTACCGTGCATCGAACGCAACGCCATGGGCGCGGTCAAGGCGGTCAACGCCGCCTCGCTCGCGCTCAAGGGCGACGGCACCCATTGCATCCCGCTCGATGCGGCGATCAAGACCATGTGGGAAACCGGGCGCGATATGTCCACGAAGTACAAGGAGACCAGTCAGGGCGGATTGGCCGCGGTCGCGGTCGAATGCTAACCTGACGGAAAGACGAGCAAGCGAACGACCTAAACCAGAGACGACACAACCACCAACCGAAGGGAGAACATCATGTTTCGATCGTTAAGCGTCATGACCGCGTTGGGCTTGGTCCTCGCCGCCGGCAATGCCGGCGCGCAAGATGCAATCAAGATCGGCGTCAATCAACCGTTGACCGGCGCGGTGGCCGCGTCTGGCAACTACGTCGCCAACGGCGCGCGCATCGCCGAGGAAGTCATCAACCGCAAGGGCGGCGTTCTCGGGCGCAAGATCCAACTCATCATCGAGGACAACAAGAGCAACCCGAAGGAAGCGGTCGCCGCGGCCGAGAAGCTGATCGTGCGCGACAAGGTGCCGGTGATGATGGGCGCCTGGAGCTCGACCTACACGCTCGCCGTGATGCCGAAGTTGATGGAATACGGCGTGCCGATGCTGGTCGAGACGTCGTCCTCGGGCAAGATCACCACCTCGGGCAATCCGTGGATCTTCCGCATCAGCCCGACCTCGGAAATGGAAGCCCAGGTGTTCAGCGGCAAGCTCGGCGAAATCAAGCCGGCGATCAAGAAAGTCGACTTCCTCGCCGTCAATAACGACTGGGGTCGCGGCGCGAGCGACGAGTTCCGCAAGGCGCTGTCGGCGAAGGGCATCCAAGTCGGCGTGACCGAGGTAATGGCGCCCGACGCGACCGATCTTTCCGCCCAGTTGGCCAAGATCAAGCAGTCAGGCGGCGATACGCTTTTCCTCACCTCCGGCGTCGAGCAGATCACGCTGGTCTTGAAGCAGGCGGCCGAACAGCGGATCGCGCACCGGATTATCACCACCGGCGGCTCGTCCTCGCCCGATCAGCTGATCGCGCAAGCCGGCGCGGCGGCCAACGGCAGCCAGCATATCTTGTTCTTCGCGCCGTGGTTCCCGGAGATGGCGCCCAACGCCGACGTCGCCAAGGAATTCGTCAATGAGTGGAAAAAGAAGAACTACGACTTCGCCGGCCTGACCGAGGGCTTCCGCGGCTGGGACGGCATCCACACCATCGTCGAGGCGATCAAGATCGCGGGCAAGGCGGAGCCCAAGGCGATCCAGCAGGCGCTCTGGCAAACCAAGGTCAAGGGCGTCAACGGCAACATCGCTTTCATCAAGCACGGCCCGGCCGGCCAAGAAAGTGGCCAGAGCGTGCCCAACGTCTACATCGTCCAGATCAAGGACGGCAAAGTCGCGAAGCCGTAAGAGCCGGAGCTTGGATCGATTTCCGTTCAAGCGAAAGCAACCTCTCCCCCTACCCCCCTCCCGCGTCGTGCGAATGCGCGCCTCGCGGCGCGACGGGAGGGGGGAATCTAAAAAAGCTCCCTCCCCCCTCGCGGGGGAGGGATGGGGTGGGGGGGATGCTCCGGTTTATCCGGCGTCGACGGCCGAGGGGGTCTAGGTGGAACAGTTTCTCCAGCACATCGTCAACGGCACGATCCTGGGCGGCACCTACGCGCTGCTCGGGATCGGGCTCACGCTGATTTTCGGCATCATGCGTGTCGTGAATTTCACCCACGGCGAGCTGTACGCCTTCGGCGCCTACATGACGTATCTCCTGGTACAGGTGCTGGAGCTGAATTTCTTCGTCTCGCTCGTGCTCGCGACCGCGCTCGGCGTCGGGCTCGGAGCGGTGATCGAGTTTGTGCTGATCCGGAAGTTGCGCAGCACCGACATCGATACCGTCATGCTGGTGATGATCGGCGCCTGGATCGCCTTGCAGAATTTTTGGCAGCTGATGTTCAGCGGCATCGCCAAGTCGATCAACCATCCCTTCCCGACCGCGCCGCTGGTGTTCGGTCCGATCTCGGTCGCGCCGGTCCGGCTGTTCGTGATCGCGGTCGCGATCGCGCTGCTGGTCGGATTCTACCTGCTGGTCAACCGCACCAAGCTCGGGGTCGCCATGCGCGCGTCGTTCCAGGACCCTGACGTCGCCGCCCTGATGGGCGTCAACATCCCGCTGATGCGCACTCTCACGTTCGCGCTCGGTTCCGGCCTCGCGGCTGCGGCGGGCGCGCTCTTGGGCCCGATCTTCGTCGTTACCCCGACCATGGGCGATCTGGTCGCGCTCAAGGCCTTCGCCATCGTCATTCTGGGCGGACTCGGCAATATCGTCGGCGCGACCATCGGCGGGTTCGTACTCGCCCTGGTCGAGGAATTCGGCGCGGGTTACATCTCGTCGGGCTACCGCGACGCCATGGGCTTTTTGCTGATCATCGCGGTCCTGGCGTTCAAGCCGCAGGGGCTGTTCGCGGCCAAGGAGCGGGTCGGATGAGTGCGCGCCTTTGGCCCTGGCTGCTGGTCGCCTTTTTTGCGTCGGTGCCGCTGTGGATCGGCAACCAGTATTTTCTCTATATATTGACCGCAACCGGCATCTTCATCATCGCCGCGATCAGCCTCAATCTGCTGCTCGGCTACACCGGGCAATTGAGCCTCGGCCACGTCGCGTTCTTCGGCATCGGCGCCTACGTCGCGGCGCTCTGTTCGCTCGGCTTCGATCTCGAATTCGGCGCGACCACCTTCGTCTTTCCCCGCCAGCCGGTGTGGGTGGGCTTCATCGCCGCGATCCTGGTCACCGCCGGGTTCGGCTGGCTGATCGGCCGGCTCTCGTTCAAGGTGCGGGGCGCCTATTTCGTCATCGTCAGCATCAGCTTCGCCCAGGTGATGCGGATGGTCGCGCTCAATTGGGTCGATTTGACCGAAGGGCCGATGGCGCTCAACAACATCCCGCCGCTCTCGCTCTGGATTCCGGGCGAAGGCGTGGTCGGATTCTTCAAGAAGGAATACAACTACTGGCTCGTGCTGCTGCTGGTGGTTCTGTCCTACGTGATGGTCGAACGGATCGTGCGCTCGCGCGTCGGGCGGGCGATGATCGCGCTGCGCGAAAACGAATCGCTCGCGCGCTCGGTCGGCGTCGATGTTACCCGCTATCTGGTGGTGGCGACGGTGGTGTCGGCGGGCATGGCCGGCGCCGCGGGCGCCCTCTACACCCACTACATCCGCATCGTCGATCCCGACGTGTTCCTGTTCATCTACACGGTGACGATGGTGATCATGGTGGTGACCGGCGGCAAGGGCACGCTCGCCGGGCCGGTGGTCGGCGGCTTCATCTTCGGCGCGCTGCCCGAGGTGCTGCGCGAGGTGGCGCAGCCCGAGGTGCAGTGGATTCTCTACGGCATCGCCATGATCCTGATCGTGTTCTTCCTGCCCCAGGGCATCGTGCCGGCTCTCGCCAACTGGTGGGCGGCGCGTCGCCCCGAGAGGGGCGCAATAAATAAACATGCGCGCGGGGATTCGCCCGCGCGCCGCGCCAAGGCCAAGTCGCCATGACTCTTCCGCCCGCCTTGCTCGAAATCGAGAACGTGGCCGTTCATTTCAGCGGCTTGGTGGCGATCGCCGACCTGAACTTCCGCGTGCCCGAGGGACGCATTTTCAGCCTGATCGGTCCCAACGGCGCGGGCAAGACCACCGCCTTCAACGTCATCACCGGGTTCCTGAAGCCGACCTCGGGCCGGGTGCTCTATCGCGGCCACGACCTGACCCGGCTTTCGCCCGACCGCATCGCCCGATTGGG
>VGZQ01000068.1 GCA_016872535.1 Rhodospirillales bacterium
ATTTCTAGTGCCGTCATGAGAACAACCCTTTAATAAATGCTTCAAGCGCGTCTATTGCCTTCTTGGCCAACACGCCCACCACGGCATCCGGAATTTTACTCGCGATCATCGCTAACCTGTCGGCGATGAAGTTCTTTATTGTGCTATATCGAGCAACTGCCTCGTCTCTTAAAATCGCTAAACCACTCTTCATCTCGCTCAAAACAACTATGCGCTCGTTCGGATCGGCAAACAGCTGTCCGAACTCGTTGCTTTTCTCCGCTTCGGCGATCACTTCCTGGATCGCCGCGACCGCTTTTTGGCGAGCGGGCTTGTTGTCGTCGAGCGTAACGATGCGGTCGGAGGCTGGCGCCATTTTTGATTCTGCCAGTTCGGCTTCTAATATTTCTTCCGCAGCCCGAATTAATGTCCGCGTAATTACATAAGACATCGGTTCGTACGAAACTTGTTGAATCATTTTATCTTCGAGCAAGGCGCTGAATATTTGGCTACACATTCCTGGCCCTATGTCGAGAAGAAAACTGATTAATTTTTCATCAAACTCTGCCTCGGAACTTGTTAACGACCATTGATACAAATGGACAATCGATTGCTTCACTAGTGCGTCAAATTTTGTCATCGGATCACCTCTTCCCCCTCTCCATCATCGCGACGAAGCGGCGGAAGAGGTAATGGCTGTCCTTCGGGCCGGGCGAGGCTTCCGGGTGGTACTGGACGGAGAACGCAGGTCTCCCTTCGACGCGGAGGCCCTCGACCGAGCCGTCGAACAGCGAAACATGGGTTTCGACGACGCCCGCAGGAATACTCGCGCGATCGACGGCGAAGCCGTGGTTCTGGCTGGTGATCTCGACCTTCCCCGTCGCCAGATCCTTGACGGGGTGATTGGCACCGCGATGGCCAAGGTGCATCTTATAAGTGCGCGCGCCGAGGGCGAGCGCGAGCATCTGGTGGCCGAGGCAGATGCCGAACAGCGGCACGCCCGCCTTGAGCACGCCCTGGATCGCCGGCACGGCGTATTGGCCGGTCGCCGCCGGATCACCCGGGCCGTTGGAGAGAAAGACGCCGTCCGGCTTGCGGCCAAGGATGTCCTCGGCGGTCGCGGTCGCGGGCAGCACGGTGACGCGGCAGCCCGCGTCGGCCAAGCAACGGAGGATGTTGCGCTTCGCCCCGTAATCGACCGCGACCACATGGAAACGGGGTGCGGTCTGCCGGCCGTAGCCCCGGCCCAAGGTCCAGGAGGTTTCGTCCCAGGAATAGGTCTGGCGGCAGCTGACGTCCTTCGCCAAATCCATGCCTTCGAGGCCGGGCCAGGCGCGCGCCTCGGCCGCGAGTGCGGCGGTGTCGATCGCCGCGCCGTCACGCGCGTGCACGATCACGCCCGAGGGCGCGCCGCCGTCGCGGATGCGGCGCGTCAAGCGGCGCGTGTCGACGCCGGTCACGACGGGCAGGCCGTAGGATTTGAGCCAGGCGTCGAGATGACGATCGGCACGCCAGTTGGCGGGATCGGTGATGCGCGCCTTGAGCACCGCCCCGCGCGCGGCGGGCGTAACGGTTTCGATGTCCTCGGGATTCGTGCCGACGTTGCCGACGTGGGGAAAGGTGAAGGTGATGATCTGCCCGGCGTAGGACGGATCGGTGAGGATTTCCTGATAGCCGGTGATGGAGGTGTTGAAGCAGACCTCGCCCACGGCCTTGGTTTCCGCGCCGGCGCCGAAGCCCCAAAACACCGATCCGTCCGCCAACACCAATGCCGCGTTCGTACCCGGCGGCTTATGCCGCCCGATCAAAGAATCGGGCGCTGGTCCCGCCGCCGGGTCTTTATTTTTTGGCGCCTCCGCGCCCGGCGGTCGCAAGCTTTCCGGGATCGACGAGGTTGCGGCAGGGGTCGCGGCGGGCCTCACGCGGTGGCCTCCGGGCTACAGAGCCGAGCGTTGATTGACGGGACGGACTGCGGGTCGCGGGCGAACGTCTAAGCCAAGAAGGACTTCAGCGTCAAGCCCGGGAGAAAATGTTTTATCCCTTTCGTTTCAACGGGATATATCCGACCGAACGATTGCCTTTTCGCGTCTTTTCGGATACTCTTGAACTTTCCGCAATTCATGAGAATCAGGCCGGTCGATCGCCGCCGGAGCCCCATACCCCACGCCGATAACTTCCGCCCGATTCGCCCTCTCAACCGCCGCAATCCAGGACAGAAGCCGCATGCTTCGCCAGCGCCTCAACGACGCGCTCAAGGAAACGCTCAAGACCAAGGACCAGATCGGCCTTTCGACCGTGCGCCTGATCCTCGCCGCCCTCAAGGACCGCGACATCGCCGCGCGCGGCAAGGGCAACAAGGAGGGGATTTCGGAGGACGAAATCCTCGGCATGCTGCAAGGCATGATCAAGCAGCGCCAGGAAAGCATCGCGCTCTACGAAAAGGGCGGTCGGTGCGAACTGGCCGAGCAGGAACGGGGCGAAATCGCCGTGATCGAGCGCTTCCTGCCCAAACAGATGGGCGAGGCCGAAATGGCCCAGGCGGTGCGCCAGGCGATCAGCGAAACCGGCGCCCAGACCCTGAAGGACATGGGCAAGACCATGGCCGCCCTCAAGGGCCGCTACGCCGGCCAGATGGATTTCGCCAAGGCGAGCGCGCTGGTCAAGCAGGCGCTGGCGTAACCTAACCGGCCGAATCGCCCGTCCGAGTCGCTCTCCTCACCGCCCCCGCCGGGTTGTCCACAGCCGCCGAAACCCAAGCAAAACGGGGATAGCGCGGTCTTTCAATCCCTTGGGCCGAATCGGCGCTTTATCATGGGCCGGTTTTCCGGACACCGGTGCCCATGGCCTTTCCCGCCGCCTTCCTCGACGAGCTCAAGGCCTGCGTCGGGCTTGCCGCGATCGTCGGCAAGCGCGTGCGCCTGATCAAGCGCGGGCGCGAGCATCTGGGCCTTTGCCCGTTCCACAAGGAAAAGACGCCCTCCTTCACCGTCAACGAGGACAAGGGGTTCTATCATTGCCTTGCAGCGGAAACAGGTGTTCTGGTTCGCGGTGGAATCCGCCCCATTCGTGACCTTGCCGGACAATCCGTCGAGGTCGTCGGCAGAAACGGCCAATGGGTTCGCGCCAGTTTTCGTTCTTACGGAATCCAACAGCTTTACGAAATCCGCTTATCGCGCAACGGCGTGACCAAATCGCTTTACGCCACCTCTGGACATCGTTGGTTCGTGCGCGGGAGCCAGAACGCGGTCTTGACCACTAACCTCAAGGCCGGCCATCGATTGCAGGCCATCATGCCTCCCCGGCGCCCGGAGACAAACCTCGATCCCACGGGCGTGCGCCACGGGATCGTGTTTGGTGACGGAACCGTCCAGCGCGGCTACGGTCATGTCCACTTACATGGCGACAAGGACCGTGTCCTGACCCGTTGGTTCCCCGACCAGAAACCACAGAAAAAAGTGCGCGCGGGCAACAAGCCTTACGTCCGGATCTACGGCGGGCGCAGCTTTGGACACATGAAGGCCTTGCCGTCCCTCGACTCGAGCAACAGCTATCTGCGGGGTTTCCTGGCCGGTTATCTCGCCGCCGATGGGCACGTCGCCAAGGATGGCACCGTGATGCTCCACAGTGCCAACCCAGCGAATCTGACTTGGGTGCGGGCGGCAGCAACCCGACTTGGGATCGGGACATACGGGATCACCGCGTCTCTCCGCAAAGGCCTCGGACGAGGAGGCCCCCTATATCGGCTTCATTTCGTCTCCTCGACGGTTGACCCGAAAATGGTGTTGGCGCGAATGGCGCGGAAGCGGCGTGAGACTTCGACCAAGGCCTTCGAACGGCTCAGATGGTCTGTCGTGTCCGTCCGAAAAAGCGAACGCGTCGAGGAAGTCTTTTGCGCCGAAGTGCCTGACGGCCACGCCTTCGTTCTCGAAGACAACATCCTGACCGGCAATTGCTTCGGCTGCGGCAAGCACGGCAGCGTGTTCGACTTCGTGATGGAGACCGAGGGGCTGTCGTTCCCGGAAGCGGTCGAGCGGCTGGCCCAGGACGCGGGGCTGGCTTTGCCCGCGCGCGATCCCGAATCGCAGGCGCGCGACCAGTCGCGCGGCGCGCTGCTGCCGGCGATGGAGGCCGCGTGCGCGTTTTTCCAGCGCAGTCTCAGGATGCCGGAGGGCCGAAGCGCGCTCGATTACCTGCGCGGGCGGGGCTTGTCGGACGACACCGTCGCCCGGTTCCGTCTCGGTTTCGCTCCTGATCGACGCGACGCGCTGAAAGCGGCGCTGCTGCGCGACGGGTTCGCCGAGGAACGCCTGGTCGAAGCGGGACTGCTGATCCGACCCGACGAGGGAAATACCTACGATAGATTCCGCGGCCGCGTCATGTTTCCGATCCAGGATCGGCGCGGCCAGGTGACCGCCTTCGGCGGGCGAATCCTGGGCGACGGCGAACCGAAGTATCTCAACTCGCCGGAGACGCCGCTGTTCCACAAGGGATTCACGCTCTATGCGCTGTCGCGCGCCGCGAACGCCGCCCGCGAGGTCGGCACGCTCGTCGTGGTCGAAGGCTACATGGACGTGATCGCGCTGCACCAGGCCGGCATCGCCAACGCGGTCGCGCCGCTCGGCACCGCGCTGACCGAGGACCAGATCCGCCTGTTGTGGCGCGTCGCGCCGGAGCCGATCCTCTGTTTCGACGGCGACGCCGCCGGCCAACGCGCGGCCGCGCGCGCGCTCGACCGGGCTCTGCCGCTCCTGAAGCCGGGCTATTCGCTGCGCTTCGCCTTTCTCCCGTCGGGCGAAGACCCCGACAGTCTGATCCGCCGCCACGGCGCCGAGGCCATGCACAAGCTCCTTCGCCAGCCGCTCGCGCTGTCGGAAGCGTTATGGCTGTTCGAAACCGCCGCCGGGCGGCCGACGACTCCGGAAGCCCGCGCCGCGCTCGAAGACCGCCTGCAACGCCACGCCCAGCGCATCGAGGACGCCACCTTGCGCGCCCATTTCAGCCAGGCCTTTCGCGACCGGGTGCGCGGCGAATTGCGCGACGCGGGCCCGGCGGGCGCGTTCGGACGATTTCCGCCGCGCGCGCGCGGGCGGGCCGCGCCCATGTCCGCCCCGAAGTCCGCGCCCCGGTTTCTTTCCGCCGGCGCGATCGATCCGGCGGCGCGCGCCGCGCTCGCCGTGCCGGTCGATTCGCGGATCGAGGCGGAGCGCTTCCTGCTCGCGCTCGCGGTCAACCACGGCCGCTTGTTTGCCGAAATCGAGGAGGAGCTGGGCACCGTCCGGTTCGCCGACGCCCGGCTCGACCGGCTGCGCCAGGGGTTGCTGCAAGCCCTCGGCCGCGCCGACGACGGCTGGACCGCGGCGGAGGCCCGCGCGATGCTCGGCGACGAAGAACTCGCCGCCACCCTGGACGCGGTGCTGTCGCATCCCTTGATCAAGGCGAACCGGCTGGCCCAGCCGGAGGCGCCTCTGGCCGACGCCCGCGCCGCCTGGGCCGAGACCGCGCGAAGGCACGCCCGCCTGGCGGCCAAGGACGCTTCCCCGGGGTCGGGGACCGAGGAAGCGGACTCGCTGACCGCGGAATCGGAGGCCTGGGAACGCCGCCGCGCCGCGCTCGAAGCCGGCCTCGGCGGCGACGAGGCGGCGGAGTAAGCGCGGTGGCACGGAAATTGCCGGCCCACAGCCGGCCCTTCCTTCCTAACCTCATGTTTTGCTTATTTTTTTAAGGGGTCTCGCTTGACATCGGCCGACGCCGACCTTAGAAAGCCTCCCGCTTTTCCAGGGCCGCTTTCCGGGAGCGCCGATCCGGCGATCGGGCCGGAACGGCATTCACCGGCAACAAGGGGACCCCAGTTGCAATCCGGCCACCGGCGTCCCCATTTCTTAGGTCCCATTCCCGCCGAACGGCCCGCGGCGCCCGCCGCCGGTTTTCGTTCTTTTGTCCTTACCGCGCGATCCGTCCGAACACCCGAATGGCGGCGGAAACGATTTTCGTGAGCAGACCCCGATGACCGCACCCAAGCGCAAAGCGTCCCCGAGCCCCTCGAAAATGCCGGCCGCCAAGTCCGGCCACGGCAAGAATTCCTCCGCCAAAGCGGCGCCGCCCAAGGCCGGAGCGAAGGCGGGAGCCAAATCGCCGGCGGGCGCGAAGCCCCTGCCGAAGGGCGCCTTGCTCGCCATGGCGCTCAAGAAGGCGCGGCTCGAGGCCGCCGCCGCATCCGCGGTCAAACCCCCGCTCGACGCCAAGGCGCTCGCGGCCAAGTCCGCCGCGGTCAAGGCTCTCGCGGGCAAGGCTCTCGCGGGCAAGCCGGGCGCCAAGCCCGGCGCGCCCCGTCCCGACGGCGCGCCCGCCGCCGAGGAGCCGGGCGACCGGCCGCTGCTCGATACCCTCGGCGTCGCGGTCAAAAAGATGATCGCGCGCGGCAAGGAACGCGGTTACGTCACCTACGACGAGATCAATTCGGCCCTGCCGCCGGACCAGGTGTCCTCGGAGCAGATCGAGGACACCATGTCGATGCTCTCGGAAATGGGCATCAACATCGTCGAAAGCGAAGAGAGCGAGGAGGCCGAGGGCGCCGCCCGCCCCGAGACCGCCGAGGCCGAGACCGAGGCGGAATCCGCCGGCGGCAACGTGAACGAAGCCGACCTGGGACGCACCGACGACCCGGTGCGGATGTATCTGCGCGAAATGGGATCGGTCGAGTTGCTCTCGCGCGAGGGCGAAATCGCCATCGCCAAGCGCATCGAGGCCGGGCGCGAGATGATGATCGGCGGCATCTGCGAAAGCCCGATGACCATCAAGGCGATCATCGCCTGGCACGACGCGTTGCTCGAAGGCAAGATGCTGCTGCGCGACATCATCGATCTCGAGGCGACCCAGGGCGGCGGCCCGGGCGCGGTCGCGGTGGTCGCGGCGGTCGAGAGCGACGCGGTTGCGGTCGATCCGCGCGAGGCGCCGAAACCGCCCAAGATCCCGTCGCCGTCTCCCCTCCCGGCCAAGGCCGACGGGGCCAAGACCCCCGGCGACGGCGCGGGCAACGGCACCGGCGACGGGACCGACGCCGACGACGAATCGGACGAGGTCAATCTGTCGCTCGCCGCGCTGGAGGCGAAGCTGACGCCGGGCGTCGCGCGCAACTTCGAGAAGATCACCGCCACCTACAAGCGCCTGCACCGCATGCAGACCCAGCGCCTGAAGGTGCTCAACAGCGGCGGCAAGATCAAGCCGGCCTCGGAAAAGCGCTATCAGAAGCTCAAGCACGAGATGGTCGTGCTGATGGAGCAGGTGCACCTCAACAACCTGCGCATCGAGCAGTTGATGCACGACCTTTACGACGTCAACCGGCGGCTGCTCGGCCTCGAGGGCAAGCTGCTGCGTGTCGCGCTGGAGTGCAAAATCTCGCGCGAGGAGTTCCTGCAGAACTACATGGGCTACGAACTCGATCCCGGCTGGATCGAGCGGATGGCCGCCCTCGAGAAGGGCTGGAGCAGGTTCGCCACCCGTCACCGCGACGAGGTCGAGGCGATCCGCAAGGCGGTCGCCGAGCTGTCGCAGAGCGTCAAGCTGCCGATCAGCGAATTCCGCCGCATCGTCACCACGGTGCAGAAGGGCGAGCGCGAGGCCAACAAGGCGAAGAAGGAAATGATCGAGGCCAACCTGCGCCTGGTCATCTCGATCGCCAAGAAATACACCAACCGCGGCCTGCAGTTCCTCGACCTGATCCAGGAAGGCAACATCGGCCTGATGAAGGCGGTCGACAAGTTCGAGTACCGGCGCGGCTACAAGTTCTCGACCTACGCCACCTGGTGGATCCGCCAGGCGATCACCCGCTCGATCGCCGACCAGGCGCGCACCATCCGCATCCCGGTGCACATGATCGAAACCATCAACAAGCTGGTCCGCACCAGCCGCCAGATGCTGCACGAGATCGGGCGCGAGCCGACGCCGGAGGAACTGGCGGAAAAGCTGTCGATGCCGCTCGACAAGGTGCGCAAGGTCCTGAAGATCGCCAAGGAACCGATCAGCCTCGAAACCCCGATCGGCGACGAGGAAGACAGCCACTTGGGCGACTTCATCGAGGACAAGAACGCGGTCCAGCCGCTCGATGCCGCGATCCAGGGCAATCTCCGCGACACCACCACCCGCATCCTTTCGACGCTCACCGCGCGCGAGGAGCGCGTGCTGCGCATGCGCTTCGGCATCGGCATGAACACCGACCATACCCTGGAGGAGGTCGGCCAGCAGTTCAGCGTCACGCGCGAACGAATACGCCAGATCGAAGCCAAGGCCTTGCGCAAGCTCAAGCACCCGAGCCGCTCGCGCAAGCTCCGCAGCTTCCTCGACTACTGATCCGGGGAACGGCGGGCGAAGAAAATAAAAAAGGCCGGGGTGCGAATCCCGGCCTTTCGTTTTGTTTCCCCCGCGTCGCCTTCCGGGGGGCCCGTAGCTCAATTGGTTAGAGCCGGCCGCTCATAACGGTCTGGTTGCAGGTTCGAGTCCTGCCGGGCCCACCATCCTGCTTCGCACGACGTGCTTCGCAGGATTTGCCCCGCCGCCGGCGTCAGGAAATCGAATCCGCGTCGGGCGGGGAGACCTTGCGCGGGCGCGGGCGGCGAATCCCGCCGCGCGTATTTATTTTGCGCCCCTACCGGGGCGCGCCGCCTTCGCCGCCCGGGTATCGGCCGCCGTCTTGGCGGCGGCCTCCTTATCGGCGGCCTCCTTGGCGAGCCGCAGCGCGCGCAAGCGCAGGGTCTTGGCTTCCCGCTCGTTGTCGGCCTTTTCCCGATCCTTGAGGGCTTGCTGGAGGGCGCTTTTGTCCCGATCCTTGTTGCGGATGCGGGCGAACTGCTCTTCGGCTTTCGTCTGCGCGGATTTATTCATGGCGACGCTCCTGTCTTCGCGCCGAGGGGCGAAAAATGGAAAAAAGCAAAAATATGCGAAAAAGAACGACGAAAAAATCGATCCGCGCGGGCTTGGGTCCGCGAGCGGCCGGCGAGGCCGGCAACCGCCCCCGACCGAAGCCGGGAGCGGCGCCAGGGCCTTAAAGCTTAGGCCGTCAGTCGATCAACGCCAGGTTCTCGGCCGAGGATTTGCCGTTCTGTCCGGGGCGAAGTTCGTAGGAAACCTTCTGCCCTTCCCTGAGGCCGCTCAGGCCGGCCCGTTCGACGGCGGAAATATGGACGAAAGCGTCCTTCGATCCGTCCGCGGGCTGGATAAAGCCGAAGCCCTTGTTGGGGTTGAACCATTTTACCGTTCCGGTAGCCATTGTCGTATCTCCGAGTGTTTGGGAGTATTCGCGCCGCACACCTTGTGACGGCCCGATCGCATAACGTTCACAATGTCAGGAGATAACCAAGCAACCGAAGCGTCGGTCGTTCAGACAGCACATAACAGATGTAAAACGTATGGATAGAACATAGCCCGAATACGGGCAAATGACACGGTATCGCCGAAAATATTTATCGGTCGGCCGCGAATGCGGAAGGCGCCGGCCCGCTTCGGGCCCGGATTATCCATGCAAAACAAGGCGTTCGGCAACCGCCGGCGCGCGCGGCCGGCAGGCGAGCAGGAAGCCGATCCCGCCTCAGCTTGGTTTCGCCGCCGCCGCAACGGAAGGTGTCGTTGCGTCGTTTGTCGTTATAAAAGGCCGGTTGACGCCGGCCTTGATGAGGCGGCTGCGCAGGATGTGGGATACAAAATCGATCAGCGCGACGACGACGATGATCATGATGATGATGAATCCGACTTCCTCCCAACGATGGGCGCGGATGCGATCGGAAAGATGGAAGCCGATCCCGCCGGCGCCGACGATCCCGAGGATCGTGGCGGAACGAGAGTTCGATTCGAACATGTAAAGAGCGTTTGAGAGCATGATCGGCAGCACCTGGGGAATAATGCCGAAGCGCACGGTCTGCACCGGATTGCCGCCGGTGGCCTGAACGCCCTCGACCTGTTTGCGCTCGACGTTCTCGATCGCTTCGGCGAACAGCTTGGAGAGGATGCCGATGTCGGTGGTGGCGATGGCGAGAACGCCGGCGAGCGGTCCAAGCCCCACCGCCCGGACGTAAACCAGCGCCCAAACCAGGGCGTCGACCCCGCGCAGGAAATCGAACGACCGGCGGATGGGAAAGCGGAGCAGCCGGATCGGCAGGACGTTCTTCGCCCCGAGGAACCCGAGCGGAACCGCGATCAGGCTCGCGATCAGGGTGCCGAGAAAAGCCATCCCGACGCTTTCGAGCATGGCCTTGATCAAGTCCCAGAAAGCGTCCTCCGGGGTCGGCGGGAACAGGGCGCCGGCGATCTTGGCGAAGCGGTCGAGGCCGTTGAGGATCCGGGCCGGCGTGACCTCGAAACGGATCAGGCAGAACGAGACGAAGATCAGCAGGGCGAACAGGGTCAAGGCGATGGTCGCGCGTTCGCGCGGCGTGCGCGAAAACGCCCGCGGGAAGCGGTCGCGGAGCGATGCGATCTGGGCGGAGCCGATCGAAGCGGCGCTCAGCCTCATTGCAGGCTCTCCCTACCGATGATGTGATGGCGCATCTTTTCGCAAATCAAGTCGATGAAGGTAATCGTCAGGACGACCATGAGCACGATCGCGCTCACGTCCTCGTAATAGTTGAAGCTGATGGCGTGGTAGAGCTCCTGGCCGATGCCGCCGGCGCCGACAAACCCGACGATGGCCGCCGAGCGGATATTGAGCTCGAGGCGCCAGAGCGTGTACGTCGTGAAATTGGGCAAAACCTGGGGTAACACGGCAAAACGGATCACCTCGAACCAGTTGCCGCCCGAGGCGCGCACGCCTTCGAGCTGGCGTTCGTCGATGTTCTCGTTCGCTTCCGCGTAGAGTTTGCCCATCGCGCCGACGGTGTGGACGGTAAGCGCCAGAAAGCCGGCGAAGGGCCCCACGCCGAAGGCGACGACGAAGATCAGCGCGTAGACGATTTCCGGAACGGTGCGGGCGATCTCCGCCAGGCGGCGACAGACGAAATAAACCCAGAACCGTCCCGCCAGGTTGCGCGACGCCGGAAAGCAAAGCAGAAAGCCCCCGAGGGCGCCGAACAACGACGCCATCATCGCGATCAAGATGGTGTCGAACAGCAGCCGGAGCCAGCGCAGAAAGCCGTAGTACCAATAGGCCATGTCGCCGAAAAAGCTGGCGAACTTGATCTCGGGCAAGGTCTTGCTGATGTAGTCGCCGATCCGCGGCATACCGGCGGCGAGCCGCTGCGGCGTGAAGTCGCTGATATTGGCGGCGATATGGAAAACGATCAGAAACAGAATCGCAAATCCAAACAACTCGATTCGCTTGCGCTTGCGCAGGCGCGCGTATTCTTCCTCAAACCGCCGGACGGTGGCGTTGGTCGCGGGAGCCTGCATGCGCTCTTCTGGACCGATCTATGCCTTGCGCGGGCGTCGGATCGGGCGTTCAGCCTTTCCTTGGTTGCCGCCCGCGTTGCGCGCGGATCGGCGGGAAGAGTGTCTGCTCGCGGCAAGATCGGGACGGCGGAAGGGGCCGCACCCGAACGGCCCGCCGCCCCGCTCGTTGGTTCGCGCGGTTACCTCACCTCTTGCGCCGCTCCTGGGCAAGCTGTTGGCGCAGGTCGATCGCGATTTGGTAGACCGAGTGGTCGACCTCGACGTACCCGATCGAGTTGCCGCGCGCCACTTCGTTGAAGACCTTCGGATCGTCCTTGTGCATGTTGAGGAACATCTTCTTGATATCGGCCTTCATCTCCTTCGGCAGGTCCTTGCGAATGGCGATGACCGGGTTCGGGATCAGATCCGATTTCCAGATGATCCGGATGTCCTCCTTCTTGAGGACGCCACGGCTGAGCATCATGTGCAGCCCGCCCCGGGTGTGCTTTTCGACGTCGTTGGTCCAGGTGACGGCGGCGTCATAAGCTTTGTCGAGCACGCCGATGATTCCCTGCTCGTGCCCGCCGGAAAAAACTACCTTGCCGAAGTGCTTTTCCGGATCGAGCCCCAACTTGCGGAAGCTGACCAGCGGAAAGACGTAGCCGCTCGAGGAGTTCGGCTCCACCCAGGCCCAGGTCTTGCCCTTCAGATCGTCGATGGACTTGTACGGACTGTCGGCGCGCACGAACGCGACCGAATAATATCCGATCGTCCCGTCGGGGTTGGTGGGCACGGCGAGCGGCTCGACCCCGCCGTTGGTCTCCAGCCAGGCGGCGGCGTAGCCGGCCGCACCCATGTCCATCACCTCGATCTGCTTGGCGGCAATCGCCTGGATGGTGCCGGCGTATTCCGCCGCGAGGTAAAGGTCGAGTTCGACGCCGAGGTGCTTCTTGACGTGCTCGGCGAAGCCCTTATAGCGCGTCAGGGCCGCGGCCTGGGTCTCGACCGCCTGGACGCTGTAGCGGAACTTCGGATACTGCTTGCGCCAGTCGGCCGCGGCCGAATCCGAGCCAACAAGCATGGCGCCGCCGATGACGGTGGCGGCGGCGATAGATACGATTCGCGAATATCTCATGGTCGTCTCTCCTCCCGTTTGCCTGTTATTTCGTTTTCCGATGCCTTGACGTTCCTGTTGATCCAAACCCGCCTCCGGCGATCACCCAACTTGGGCGTGCCGCGCGCGATCGTCCTCCTCGACTCCCTCGAACCGCGGCGCCTGGACGATGGGCAGGGCGGTCGAAGTGACGCTCTCGTCGATTTCCTCTTCGCCCTCGCCGCCGTAGATTTCCTGGATCCGGTCGTGATCGAGCTCGTCTGGCCCGCCGTCGAAAATCATCTTGCCGGCGCGCATGCCGATGATCCGGTCGCAATAGGTCCTGGCGGTATCAATGGTGTGCAGGTTGCAGATGACCGTGATGCCGTCTTCCCGGTTGATACTGCGCAGAATCTCCATCACCCGCGAAGCGTTGCGCGGATCGAGGGAGGCAATCGGCTCGTCGGCGAGAAGAATCCGAGGCTCCTGGACCAACGCACGGGCGATGGCGACGCGCTGCTGCTGTCCGCCGGAAAGCGTGTCGCTGCGCTGGAGGATGGATGGCGCCATCTCTACCCGGTCGAGCGTCACCACCGCGAGCGCACGCTCCTGCGGGGTGAAGAGCTTCAGCAGCGAACGGACGGTCGGCTGATAGCTGAGGCGTCCCATCAGCACGTTGGTCAGAACGTCGAGACGAGACACCAGGTTGAATTGCTGGAACACCATCGCGCATTTCCGCCGCCACAGGCGCAATTGGCGACCCTTGAGGGCGCAAATATCGGTTTCCCGGTCGAACACGTCGTCGCACAGAATGTGCCCGGTGGTTGGATCAACCAGACGGTTAATCATACGCAGCAATGTCGATTTGCCGGCGCCCGAACGCCCGATGATGCCAAGCATCTGTCCCGTCGGCACATCGAACGTCAAATTGTCGACGGCGGTCAATTCGCCGAATTTTTTGGTCAGATTTTGAATGCGTAACGTCAACTCGCCTCCCTTTGCCGGGTTGTTACCCGGCGTGCGTGCTTATTGTGTTGGTCCGAGGACTTCACGCCAAACGCAAAAATCTCCCCCGGATTTCCCGCGGAGCGGATTGATTCCGAAAAATTGGACGATTGGATTGCACGGTCTTCCCCTTGCCGATTTCGCGCTGGGAAATCGACCCAGATGAAACAAGGGCTGGGACGGCCACGCCGTCGTGGGGAAGCCCATCGGTCGCGCGGGCTTTACCGCGCGCCGCGAAAACCAACCTAGGCAATGCCCATAACGGCGTCAAGGGCATAGACCCCGTTCCGGCGATGGCGATAACCGACCGAATTCCCAAGCGTTTCCTCCCGGACCGAATATTCCAAATCCGTCAAGCGGCGGCCGATTTCCCTTCCGCCACCAGGCGCTGACACAATTCGACCGCCTCCGGCGCGTTGTCGCCGTAGCCGTTGGCGCCGACGTCGTTGGCGAAGTCGCGCGTCACCGGCGCGCCGCCGACGATCACCGGGACATTGAGCCCTTCCTCCTTGATCTTCTGGATGATGATGCGCATGAACGGCATGGTGGTGGTCAGCAGCGCCGACAAGCCGATCACGTCGGCGTCGACCTGCTTCGCGGTCTCGATGATCTTTTCGGCCTTGGTGTTGACGCCGAGATCGACCACCTTGAAGCCGGCGCCCTCCAGCATCATGCCGACCAGATTCTTGCCGATATCGTGCAGGTCGCCGAACACGGTCGCCATCACGACCACGCCCTTGGGTTTCGATTTGCGCTGGGTCAGGATCGGCCGCAGCACCTCGAGGCCGGTCTTCATCGCGCGCGCCGCCATCAACATCTCGGGCACGAAGAATTCGCCGGACGCGAACAAATCGCCGACCTTGCCCATGGGCGGGATCAGGCCTTGATCGAGGATGTCCTGGACCGGCTCGCCGGAATCGAGCGCCTGGCGGACCAGCGTTTCGCACCTGGCGCCGTCGAATTCCATGACCGAGTCGAAGATGTTCTGGAAAATCTCCTTGCGCTCCGGACCCTTCCGGCCCTCGCCCAAAGCCTTCACGCCGATGCCCATAAACCCCTTGCCGCCGGCGGCCTCGGGGGCGACGCTGTCGGGGCCGGAGAAAATTTGACCGGCATAAGGGCGATCGCCGGCGCGGAAGCGCTTAACGGCGTCCACCGCGATCCGCACGTTTTCGGCCGGGGTCTGGGCGCTGAAACTGCAGAAATAAAGGAAGAACTTTTTGCCGTGGGGCCCGCGGCTGCCGACCTCCATGTATTCGTGCACCCGCTGGGTGATTTGCTCCGGCGTGCCCTTCTGCAAGATCAAGGTGCCGACGCCGAAGCTGAGAGCGCAGCCCTTGGTGTCGGCATAGGCCCGGACCCGCTCGGTTCCGACCCGGAAGCAATCCGGATCCTGGACTTTCAGGTATTGGGGCGTGACCGAGAGCTTGATGTCCCAATATTTCTCGGCGTTTTCGGCGAACGCGTCGCCCCACCAGTTGTCGCAGCGCACGCCCGGCCGGTCGCCGCACAGTTTCCGCAGCTTGTGCAGATACGGCACCGAGAATTCGTGCACCATGTCCTCGGTGATGAACGGTAGCGAGCCGACCGCGTCTTTCCCGTTCGCGATCTCGGCGCCGGGAACGTATTTGAAATAGGCGTTGATGTAGGGCGCCAAGACCTCCTCGACGAGAAAATCCAGCAGCTTGTGGACGAACTTGGGGTTCTCTTGCATCGCCTGGATCAGTTTCTCGAACTGCATGACCTGGGCGGCGAGATTGATCGGCGCGCAATAATGGATGTGGTGGGGAAACCCGGTCAGCTCCTCGCACAACCGCAGGCATTCGAGCACCCACGGCATCCGCGCGGTCTTGAGGGGATCGGGCGCCTTGAGCCGCGCCAAGTCTTTCTCGTTGCGAATGACGGGAACGGTGTTATCGAGGGCGGGATAAAGTTCGTCGAACCACGCCATTTGCCCGCCGAGCGCCTCCGCCTCGACCGAGTAAACGTCCCAGACCATGTCCGGGATATCGAGCCCGAATTCCCGCTGGACGTCCAGGTTGCCGCGGACGAACACCTCGGGATCGCTGAAGAATTTTTTGCCGTTGATGCCGAGATGCTTCATGCAGAATTCGGCCATTTGCGTCGTGACGGGGATGAATTCCGCGTCTTGGCCGCTCATGATGGCCTTGTATTGCTTGATGCCCTTGCTGAAGTCGTATTCGTAACCTGACATCTTCGCTCACTCCTGGGGGAACAGCGGCGCGGACGCAAAACGCGCGCGCGCTGGAAACGCGTTGAACTGAAGGGGAATCGTGAAAAGAGGGGCTTGCACCAGCAGAAACCCTTTCGTTTCCGAAAGAAAACGATCTCTCGAACGAAGGGGGCTGGGACGGCTGGCCGTCTTGCAAAAGCCCGTTATGACGTGCCTCACCGTGGCATTCCGCCATGCGCGCGTCAAGAGGGGCTATCGCCGGAAATGCCCGAAACGTCGGGCTTCTGTGCCGCCGGGCGATATTTTAAGATCGCCCGGCGCACGGCCGGTTACGGTCTTTGCGCGTATCGATCGGCGGAAGGAGCAATGGTGGCCAAACGTCCCACGTTATGGAACCGAGCGGATGGCGAGCGCTACCGGGCCGAGGCCGAGCGCGCCGCCGCCGGCCAGATCGCGCGCCGGGACGGGGTCCCTATCGCCGAAAGCTTGGACGAAATATGGCCCCGCCTTCCGCCCGCCGAACGCCTGGTCATGGAATATTTGCTTCTGGTCGGCAGCCCAACGGTGGTTTCGCTGCATAACGACGGATTCCTGGATCCGCTGGTCGACAAGGGATTGCTGCAGAAACCGATCGGCGTCGCGTCCGTTTTCCTCAATTACCACGACACCACCTATGACGTGCCGCCGGCGGTATGGACCGCCTTGAACGCCAACCGGGCGCGTTTCCTTCCCGCCACGCCCGAAGAACTCGAACGATTGCGCGCGCGCGCGCGCGAGCGCCTGAAGGACGAGATCCGGGTGTTCGAACCGCGGACCGGGTCCGCGGGGCGTTGACCGCGCCCGGCGCCGGCCATGGACGACGCTTTGCCCCGGCATCCGGACACGACCGCGACCCTGCTTTTGTGCGGACGCTTCGGCGACTCGCGCGAGGGATTGAAGCCGCTGTCGCCGTCGGAATTCCGCGACTTCGCGCGCTGGCTGGAAGCGCGCCGGATCGCCCTGGGCGATCTTCTCCACAAAGACGCCAAATCGA
>VGZQ01000069.1 GCA_016872535.1 Rhodospirillales bacterium
CCGAACTTGGTCGCCGACAGCTTGCCGGTCGGGTTGACTTTCAGTACCGCAAGATCGGATTTGGCGTCGCGCCCGACCACCTCGGCCTTGAGGCGGGCGCCGTCGTGGAAGATGACGGTGATTTCGTCCGCGTCCTGAATGACATGGTTATTGGTGGCGATGAAGCCCGCCTCGTCGACCACGAAGCCGGAGCCGAGTGACGTCGCGCGCCGTGGCCGCTGCTGTTGCTGGCCCTGGTTGCGTTCGAAGAATTCCTTGAAGAAATCCTCGAATGGCGAGCCGGGCGGCAATTGCGGCATTTCGAAGCCGCGTCCTTCGACGGTCTGGGTGGTGGAAATGTTCACCACCTTGGGCAGCAGTTCGCTCGCGAGGTCGGCGAAGCTGTCCGGCGCGGTGCGCGCCTGGGCGCCCGAAAGCGCGGTGAACGCGATCATGCCCGCCGTCAGTGCGACGAGGCGTGCGGCGCGGGGAACCGGGCGAACGGCATGGCCGCCGCGCCGGCTTGAAGATTCGAACAAGGTCATCATGGCAACATCCTGTCGGCCGGGGAAACCCAAGGCCCGCGACGCGCGGGTTTTCGACGGGGGCGTCGGCCGACGTGCACCCGGGATTTAGCCCGCCCCGAGGGGGCTTTCAAGTCGCCGGCGGGTCAACGCCGATCACCGCCGCGCGAGCCAGACCAAACCGACGCCCAAAACCGCCGCGGCCAGCCCGGTCGCGCGAATCGCGCTCGGCGGCAATTCGAGCGCGCGTGCCATCATCCGGCGCATCCCGTCCGGAAAAAGGGCGTAGAGGATTCCCTCGATGGCGATCGCCAGCCCCAGCGCGGCCACGAGGTCGATCATGCCGTGCCGCGCCGGAAAGGGTTCGGACCCTAGCGCTGGGGCCTGCGCGCGGGTTCGCCCGAGGCGCCGGCCGCGCCGCCGAAATAACGGAAAAACTCGGAATCGGGCGTGAGAATCATGGTCGTGCCGTCGGAGAGAGCGCCCTGGTAGGCCTCCAGCGTCCGGTAGAGCTCGAAAAACGCGGGGTCCTTGCCGAAGGCGCGGTTGAGGGTCTGGGTGCGGATGCCTTCCCCCTCGCCGCGCAAGGTCTGGGCGGTCCGCTCCGCGTCCGCGATGAGAATGGTGCGCTGGCGGTCGGCATCGGCCTGGATCTTGGCCTTCAGCTCTTCGCCCTCGGCGCGCAGTTGGGCGGCCTGGGCCACCCGCGAGGAGCGCATGCGGTTGTAGACCGCCTGGCTGGTCGCCTCGGGCAGGTCGGTGCGGCCGATGCGCACGTCCACCACCTCGACCCCGAATTCGGGCGCGACGCCCGCGACCGCGCCCTTGATCTTGTCCATCACCTCGGCGCGCTTGCCGGTCAGCATGTCCTGAAGATCGACCTTGGCGACCTCGGAACGGATCGCCGAGTTGAGCCGGCCGCCGAACACCTGGCGGAAATTGGCGAGCGTCACCGCGCGGCGGCGGAATTCGAGCGGATCGACGATGCGAAAGCGCGCGAAGGCGTCGACGTTGATCCGCTTCTGGTCCGAAAGAATTACTTCCTGCGCCGGCGGATCGAGATCGAGAATGCGGCGGTCGTAATAGGTGACGTCCTGGATGAACGGCAGTTTGACCTGGATTCCCGGCTCGCGCACCACGCGGATCGGATTGCCGAACTGCAGCACGATCGCCTGCTGCGTCTGGTGCACGACGAAAACCGCGCTGGAAGCGACGACGATCAACGTCGCCGCGACGATGCCGAGAATGACGAGGATCGGGCGGTTCATTTCGCGGCTCCCTCGCCGCCCGCGGCGGACGGCTCGCTGCGGCGGCGCAGTTCGGGTAATGGCAGGTACGGCACGACCCCGGCGCCGCCCTTGTCGATGATCACCTTTTCCGAATCCTTGAACACCTGCTGCATGCGCTCGAGGAACAGGCGCTTGCGCGTTACGTCCTTGTCCTCGAGATAGGCGTTGTAGACCGAAAGGAACCTATTGGCTTCGCCTTCCGCCTCGCGGACCAGCTTCTCCCTATAGGCGGTCGCGTCCTGGATCATGCGCTGCGCCTCGCCCTTGGCGCGGGGCAGGATGTCGTTGGCGTAAGCCGTCGCCTCGTTCTGCTTGCGCTCCTTGTCCTGGCGCGCGCGCTGCACGTCGTTAAAGGCGTCGATCACCTGCGCGGGCGGATCGACCTTCTGCAGCTTGACGTCGGCGATCGCGACTCCGGCGCCGTATTCGTCGAGAATATTTTGCAACAAGTCCCGGGTCCGGCCTTCCACTCTTGACGTCGGCGATCGCGACTCCGGCGCCGTATTCGTCGAGAATATTTTGCAACAAGTCCCGGGTCCGGCCTTCCACTTCCTGGCGCTTGACCGTCAATGCGTCCTCGAGCGTGGTCTGGCCGACGATTTCGCGCATGGAGCTTTCCGCCGCGATCTTGATCGTCGGTTCCGGGTCGCGGATGTTGAACAGGAAATCGGCCGCGCTCTTGATGCGCCACTGCACGACGAAGTCGATGTCGATGATGTTCTGGTCGCCGGTCAGCGTCAGGCCTTCCTGCGGCACGTCGCGGGCGCCGCCCTGCCCGCCGACGTCGGCCGAACCGCGAAAGCCGATATTGATCTGGTTGGTGCGCTCGACGTTGGGCGTGACGACCTGGCCGATCGGGCGCGGCAGCCAGTAGTTCAAGCCGGGCGTGGTGACGCGCAGGAATTTGCCGAACAGCAGCTCGACGCCGAGCTCGCCCGGTTGCACGCGATAGAATCCGCTCGCGAACCAAAGCGCGATGCCGGCGAGCACCGCAAGCCCGACTACGCGCCCGCCGCCGAAGCCGCCCGGCAGCGCGCGACGGAAACGATCCTGGCCGCGCCGCAGCAGTTCCTCAAGGTCCGGGGGCTCGGGCATGGAAGGCCCGCCGCCGCCGCGACCGCCCCAGGGGCCCTGGCCCCCGCCGTTACCGCCACCGCCGCCCCAAGGGCCGCCTTGATTTTTCCAGGCCATGTCGAAGTGATCCGTTCGCTTGCGCCGCCAACCGATTAAATGAGATGAATTCCCTATTCGCCCTTCGCCCACCGGGGGTTTTGCATTTGCCCCTTGTATTTCGTTCTTCTGATGTTAGTTGAAATGGGGCGTGTGCGGCGGTTCCGGGAGGGATTTATATAGGGCAATCGCTCCGGGCGCGCAACGTGGCCCAAGGCGTGGCGGAAATCTCCGCCTTATCCCGACCGACGGGGTCGGCGCAGGGCTTAGCCGCGAACACCAGCAGGAGTTGAGATCGAGGTCATGGCCGAAGTCACCGAACAGCAGATCATGGACGCGCTCAAGCGCGTCGTCGACGCCGAACGCGACGAGGACATCGTCACGCTGGGTATGGTCAAGGGCTTGCAGATCAAGGGCGGTCACGTCGCTTTCGCGATCGAGGTCGACGCCGCGCGCGGCGCCAAGATGGAACCTTTGCGCAAGCAGGCGGAGAAGGTCGTCCACGGCCTGCCCGGCGTCATGTCGGCGACCGTGGTGCTGACTGCCGAGCGTAAAGGCGGCAACGGCGGACAGACGGCACAAGGCCATGGGCACGCCCACGGCCACGCTCATGGGCATGGGCATGGCCAAGCGCAACCGGCGATGTTACCGGGCGTGCGTTCGATCATCGCGGTCGCTTCGGGCAAGGGCGGCGTCGGCAAGTCCACCGTTGCGGTCAACCTCGCGCTCGCGCTCGCGGCCATCGGCCGCAAGGTGGGCATTCTCGATTCCGACATCTACGGTCCCTCGATGCCGCGCATGATGGGCATCGTCGGCCAGCCGTCCTCGCGCGACGGCAAGACCCTCGACGCCATGGAGAACTTCGGCGTCAAGTGCATGTCGATCGGCTTCATGGTCGACGAGGAAAGCCCGATCATCTGGCGCGGGCCGATGGTCCAATCGGCGATCGAACAGATGATGCGCGACGTCAACTGGGGCGAGCTCGACGTGCTGGTGGTCGACATGCCGCCCGGCACCGGCGACGCCCAGCTGACCATGGCCCAAAAAGTACCGCTGACCGGCGCGGTGATCGTGTCGACGCCGCAGGACATCGCGCTCTTGGATGCGCGCAAGGGCCTCAACATGTTCCGCAAGGTGGACGTGCCGGTGCTCGGCATCGTCGAGAACATGAGCTACTTCTCGTGCCCCAAGTGCGGGCACCGCACCGAAATCTTCAGCCACGGCGGCGCGCACAAGGAAGCCGACCGGCTCGGCGTCGATTTCCTGGGGGAAATTCCGCTCGACATCGTGATCCGGGAAACCTCCGACGGCGGCCAGCCGATCGTGGTGGCGAAACCCGACAGCGCGCACGCCAAGGCCTTCGTCGCCATCGCCACCAAGGTCTGGGGCAAGATCGAGCGCCTGACCGGCGCGGGCGCCGAGACCGGCGGCCCGCGCATCGTGGTGCAGTAAGGGCTTACTCTTCCCGCCCCAACGCGGCCATCAGCTCGCGCCATTCGCGCTTGGAAAGCCCGCTCGTTTCCTGGGTTACTTTCTGCCCGGCGAGCAGGCGCTTGACCACGTCGAGACCCTTGGCCGACAGGTGCGTGCCGCCCATGCGGTATTGCATGAACGCCTCGAACGTCACCGGCAGCCAGCGCCGGAGCGTGTCCAGCATCGCCTCGGCGTAGGCCCGGATTTCGTACTGGGCGTGTTCGTCGGCGCGCAAACTGAGAAAATGCATGAGATTGTGAAGGTCGGTCTTCCAATACCACTGCGTATACGTGGCGAGGGTGAGGTTCATGCGCGCGAGCTCGCGCGCCAAGCCCTTGCGCGCGGGATCGCGCGGTTGGCCGTCCGTTCCCTCGTTCAGCATTTCCTCGTAGGAGGCGTAGGTCTGTTCCGCGTCGCGGCGCAGAAGCTCGAACACGCGCTTCGCTTCGGCGCCCTCCAGCACCTCGCCCCGTCCCTGGCGGTTGACCTGCGATTGCGCCGCCAGATACTCGGGCGACGGGACGTAGTATTCCTTGTCGAGGATCGAATAGCGCGCCGAGTATTCGTTGACGTTGGCGGTGCGATGGCGAATCCACTGCCGGGCGACGAAGATCGGCAGTTTGACATGATATTTGATCTCGCACATCTCGAACGGCGTGGTGTGCCGGTGGCGCATGAGGTAGGCGATCAGCCCGGCATCGTCCTGGGCGCGCTTGGTGCCGCGCCCGTAGGATACCCGCGCCGCCTGCACGATCGCCCCGTCGTCGCCCATGTAGTCGATGACGCGGATGAAGCCGTGGTCGAGCACCGGGATCGGCCGGTAGAGAATTTCCTCGAGCGCCGGCGCGCACGCGCGCAACGTTTCGCGCCGTTCGCCGCGCGCGGATTCGATTTCGGCCAGCTGGTCCTTGCTGAGAGTCATGGCGTCGATCGGCACTCTATCGTCGCGCCTTCCTCCGGCCAAGCCCGGGGCCCTTAACCGCGATCAATCGCCGGCCCGGACGAGACGGTTATGATCGCCCGTTCATCCATGAGCGAGAATCGCATGAACCCCGCGCCCGGAATCGGCCACAACGTCGGCGACGCGATCGTCCGGATCGAGGTTCGCCTGTTCAACAGCCTCGCCCGCCAACAGCTAGGCGGCGCCGGGGTCGCGCTCGAACTGCCGGCGGGAAGCGTGCTCGGCGACGTCATCCGCCGTCTCGATCTCCGGCCCGAGGCGGTCTATCTCGCGCTTTGCAACGGCCGTGACGTGTCCCCGGGCCTGGTCGGGCGTGGCCCCAACCTCGATCACGCGGTCGAGGACGGCGACGTGCTCGCGCTCTCGGGCCCGGTACCTTACAGCTGGGGCTACGGCGCGCCGGTGGTTTGACAGCGGGGTTTTTCGACCCCGGCTTGCCGCTCGGGGCGCCGCGGGCCTATATTTTTGGGGCCGGGCAACCGGCTATGGCGATAAATGTTCTGTGGAATAGGCGTGACGGACCCGGGGGCAGTACCCGGCGCCTCCACCAATTCCCGCTCCGGGACGCGGGTTCCGGGGCGGGCCTCGCGGGGGCGAACCAGGCTCGACGTGCGCGGTAAAGGCAGGACTTTCGCTCGGTATGGTTCCGCCGTAACGGGCCATCGACAAATGCCAACGACAACGTTGCATTTGCTGCTGCCGCCTAAACAGCGGTAACGGGGTTCGGGGGGCACCTGGCAACAGAAGCCCCCCACTCGCCCGCCGAAGACCGAAAGCACGACCCAGAGCCCCGCGCCAGAACCGACCCATGACCGACGACCCCCTTCGCTACGACCTCTGGATCGAGGACGCCTTCCGCTCCGTCGTGCGCCGGGCATTGGAACACACCGCGAAGCAGGGCCTTCCCGGCGACCATCACTTCTACATTACGTTCCGCACCGAAGCGCCCGGCGTACGCATGCCCGCCTACCTCAAGGCGCAGCACCCGCTGGAAATGACCATCGTGCTGCAATTCCAGTTCGACGGCCTTACGGTCGGCGACGACGGCTTTTCGGTCGCTCTCGGCTTCAAGGGCCGGCGCGAGACCCTTCACATTCCCTTTGCCGCCGTTTCTTCCTTCGCCGATCCCTCGGTCAATTTCGGGCTCCAGTTCAAGATCACCGCCCAGGGCGAGGTGCACGCCGACGCCAGCGGCGACGCGCCGCGGCCGAAAGCGACGCCGCGCAACGACGCCGCCGCCGCGCCGAAAGCCGCGCCCGGCGACACACCGAGGGAAGCTGCCCCCGCCGACAAGCCGGCGGCGAAGGATGGCGGCCAGGTCATCGCCCTCGATTCCTTCCGCAAGAAGTAGAAATCAACGCGCGCCTTTCCCCGCCGGATTCTCCCTACCCTCCGAGGACCCTTCATGAGCCCCTTCGAGCACCACGAATTGTTTCCGCTGGATGCCGACCCGACGCCCTATCGCCGCGTGACCGGCGATCACGTCGCCCAAGGCACGTTCGACGGCCGCCCGGTGTTGAAGGTGAACCCGGGCGCGTTGACCCTGCTCGCCCGCCAGGCGTTTCACGACATCGCCCACCTTCTGCGCCCGGCGCATCTAGCGCAACTCCGCGCCATCCTCGACGACGCGGAAGCTTCGCCCAACGACAAGTTCGTCGCGCTTGAATTCCTCAAGAACGCCAACATCGCCGCCGGCGGCGTGCTGCCCATGTGCCAGGATACCGGCACCGCCATTGTCATGGCCAAGAAGGGCCAGCAGGTGTGGACCGGCGGCGGCGACGAAGCGGCGCTGGCGGAAGGCGCGATGCGCGCCTACACCGAGGATAATCTGCGCTACAGCCAGTTGGCGCCGCTCGACATGTACAAGGAAGTCAACACCGGCACCAACCTGCCGGCGCAGATCGATATCTACGCCGACGACGGCGACGAATACCATTTCCTGTTCGTGGCCAAGGGCGGCGGCTCGGCCAACAAGACTTTCCTGTTCCAGGAAACCAAGGCGCTGCTCAATCCGGCGTCGCTGATGAAGTTCCTGGACGAAAAGTTGCGCACGCTCGGCACCGCCGCCTGCCCGCCCTACCACCTCGCCGTGGTCATCGGCGGCACGTCGGCCGAGATGAACCTCAAGACCGTCAAGCTGGCCTCATGCCACTATCTCGACGGGCTGCCGACCTCGGGCGACGAGCACGGCCGCGCGTTCCGCGACGTCGCAACCGAAGCCCAGGTGCTGGAGCTGACCCGCCGCCTCGGCATCGGCGCCCAGTTCGGCGGCAAGTATTTTTGCCACGACGTGCGCGTCGTGCGCCTGCCGCGCCACGGCGCCTCGTGCCCGGTCGGGATCGGCGTGTCGTGTTCCGCCGACCGCCAGATTCTCGGCAAGATCACCCGAGACGGCGTATTCCTGGAACAACTGGAAACCGAGCCCGCCAAGTACCTGCCAGAGATTTCCGAGAAGGATTCGGCGGGGCCGGTGGCGCGCATCGACCTCGGCCGGCCGATGCCCGAGATTCTCGCCCAACTGAGCAAGCTTCCAATCCGCACCCGCGTCAGCCTAACCGGCACCCTGATCGTCGCCCGCGACATCGCGCATGCCAAGCTGAAGGAGCGCCTCGACCGCGGCGAGGGCCTGCCCCAGTACTTCAAGGATCATCCGGTCTATTACGCCGGCCCGGCCAAGACGCCGAAGGGCTACGCCTCGGGTTCGTTCGGGCCAACCACCGCGGGGCGGATGGATTCCTATGTCGATCTCTTCCAGAAGGCGGGCGGCTCGATGGTTATGCTCGCCAAGGGCAACCGCTCGCCCGCCGTGCGCGACGCCTGCAAGAAGAATGGGGGCTTTTATCTCAGCTCCATCGGCGGCGCGGCCGCGATCCTTGCCGAGAACTGCATCAAGAAGGTCGAGGTGGTCGAATACCCGGAGCTCGGCATGGAAGCCATCTGGCGGATCGAGGTGGTCGACTTCCCGGCTTTCATCGTCATCGACGACAAGGGCAACGATTTCTTCGCCCAATTCGGCATGACCAAGCCCGAAGCCAACGGCTGAACTCGCCCCCATGCGATTGTGGCGGCTTTGTGGCGACCTTTCACGCGGTTGTGTTTCCGTCTCGCGGCCGCGAACCTCTATTCTTTGAGCCGATCTCCGCCGGAGGGGTTCCGGCCGGATGACAAACGTCCAAACACGGGAGATTTCCCATCATGCTGAAGCGTACTCTGCTCGCCGCGGCGGCCGCGGTCCTGATCGCCTCGCCCGCCTTCGCCGGGTCCTGCCCGAAGCTCATGAAAGCCTACGACGACGCGGCAAAGGCGAATGCGTCCAAGGTCACCGCCGAATCGACCAAGTTGCGCGCCGACGGCGAAGCCGACCACAAGGCCGGCAAGCATGCCGATTCCGAGGCCAAGCTCAAGAAAGCCATGGGTATCGTCGGCGCCAAGATGTAATTCCGGCGTCGATTTCCGGAATAAAGCGCCCGTCTCGCGCCTCGCGCGGGGCGGGCGTTTCGTTTTAGTCTCCTTCCATGAAGACACCGGCAGGATCGCCACCGACGCGCATTCGCAAGCGCTCGGTCCGCATCAAGGGCCATGACACCAGCGTGTCGCTCGAGGGCGCGTTCTGGGACGCCCTCGGCGAAATCGCCGAAGCGCGCGGCCTATCGCTCAACGCGCTCGTCGCCACCGTCGACCGCGAGCGCGCGGGCAACCTTTCCAGCGCCCTCCGCCTCTTCGTGCTCGAACAGATGCGCCGACGGAACGTCTAACGCAAAATTCCGCGCAGTAGGTCCTGCGGGCGCAGCGGTTTTTGCTGCTGCTGTTGCGGTGGCTGTTGTTGCTGTTGTTGCTGCTGCTGTTGCTGCGGCTGTTGCTGGGACGGCGGTTGGCCGCCGATGATTCCTTGCAGCACCTCGCCGACGCCGGGTTTCTTGAGCAGCCGGTCGGCACCCGGAATCGGCAAGCCGCCCGGAAGCTTGCTGGTATCGAGCCGGACCGTCGGCGCATCGAGCGAGCCGACCACGGAAAACGGCACCGGCTGGGCGGCGCGTCCGCTCTTGTCGAGAATCTGCGTGAGCACGTTCTGCGCCAACTGGATTTCGCCGGCGACGTCGATCTGCCAGCGCGGCAAATCGATTCCGCCGCGCGCCGCGCCGTTGCCGAAGCCCGATATCAGTCTCAAGTCGCTCGAACGCGCGATGCCGCGATCGATCGCGAACGTGCCGGTCACGTCCGCCTGGCCGCCGCCCGCACGTCCCGCCAACATGCCGCCGAGATCGCCGACCGCCTTGACCAGATCGAGCGCTCCGGCGAGCGCGGACCCCTTCGCGCCGCCCTTGACGTCGAGACCGGTGAGCGCGACCGAACCCGACCCGCCGAGCGAGCCGACCATCGCCGCGACGCTGCCGCCCGCCGCCGTCAGTTTCGCATCCAAGGCGATGCGGCCCGAAGCCGACGTTTCGCCAGTGAACGCGCGCACCGCGCTCGCGACATCGCCGCCCTTGAGCGCAAACGACGCATCGATCCGGGGTGCGGTTGCGTTCTTGGCGTCGACACCGAGCGCGCCCTGGAAGTCACCGCCGAACAACCGGCCCGTCAAACGCTCGGTCCTGAGCGCTCCCGCATCGAGCCGGGCGGCGATGTCCGCGTCTTCCAACCGATAGCGGTCGTGAACGAGGGCGCGCGCCTTCAGCTTCACGTCGGCGTCGAACGTCTTGAGCGCCGCGAGATCGAGCGGTTCGGTCGACCACTGGCCGCGTGCGGGGGCGGACGGCGGCGCCGGGCGCGCGGGCGTGCCCTGCCGCGCCTGGGCAAGGATGAAACCTCCGGTACGTGCGTCGCGCCATAGGGGTTCAGACGGCAATGAAGCCGATTTCTTCACCGGCAGAAACGGATCGACGACCAGATCGCCCACCGTCAGGTCCGCGACCAGGCGTGGGCGCGCGCCGCCGGTCGCCAGCTTGACCGTACCAGCGAGCGCGGCGGGTCCCGCGCTCGCCTTCAAGTCGGTCACGTCGATGGCATCCGAACCGGTCTTGAGGCGACCGGAAGCGGCGAGCGGGCCGATCTTGCCCGAAGGCCTCCAGGCGACGCCGAGCGCACCGGCCAGCTTGGCCGGATCGTCGTGATGGATGCTGGCCGCCCCCTCCAGGCCGAACGTCGGCACCGCCAGCGCCTTGCCGGCGAAGGTCGCGGTCCCACCGGCGGCGGTCACCTTGGCGTCGATTTGCGGCGCGAGAAAATTCCCGTTGATCTTGCCGTTGGCCGTGACTGCGCCGAGTCCGCGCGCCATCTCGGGCGGATCCAGCCCAAGCGCACGGGCGACGCGGGCGACATCGGGGACACGGACATCGAATTGCAGATCGCGCGCCAGCGGAAGGTCCAGCACGCCGTCGACGCGGCCCGAAACCGCGAATGCCGCGCCGCCCAAATCGGCGACGGCGAGACGGCGAACTTCCAGCGTGCGGTTGCGCACCGATAGATCGACGACGGCATCGCGCGCGCTCAAACCGCGCGCGGTCGCGGCCTTGACCGCCAGTTTCACGTCGGCTTCGAAATCGGGCAGGCCCTGAAGGCCGGCCGCCCGGGTCGCTGCCGCCGCCGCCGATGATTCGGGAATCTCCCTGGGCGCGGCGCCGGCGGGCGCGCGCGCGACCGGCGCGACGGGGGCGGCCTTGGGCGCGGTGGGAGGCCCGGGCGGAAAATAAGAATCGATGTTGATCCGATCGAGTACAAGGTCGACGCCGAACGCGGGTTTCTTCCCGAGTGTAGCGCCCGCCATTCCGGTCAGGCGCGAGCCATCGAGCGCAAGGTCGAGACCGCTGACCCGCACGCTGGCGGGCGTCGCCGCGATTTTTCCCGTGAATTTGAGGCCGCGCAGCCGGTCAGCCGGGACCTCGGGCGGCGGCACATCGAGCCATTTCAACAGGCCGCGTAGATCGCCGACCGTCACGTCCGCCTGTCCATCGAATTTGGGCTGACCGCCGGGAGCGGTGACGAAACCGAACAGGGCGACATCCGAACCGCCGGGAAGTTGGGCCGACGCTTGACTGAGGGTGATTTCGCCGTCGACCAGTTCCGCCTTGAGCCGGGCTTGCCCGATCAGACCGCCGCGTAACGTGATGGCGTCGACCGCAAGCGCGAGCGAGCCGCCCATCCCCTTCGGAATGTCGAAGCGCGCGGGCGCGGCGGCAGTCGTCGCAGCGGGCGCGGGCGGCGGAGGAATCGCCACCGAGCGTCCCGACTTCGCCTTGCCGTCCGGGGCCGGCGAGGCGGCGAGAGCGGGCGCGGATGCGGGTGGCGGCGCGGTCGCCGCCAGAAAGCGATCGAGATCAAGGCGATTGATGGAAACCTGAGCGGCAGCGTTGAAACCGCCCTGCAGCCGGACGGCAACCGCGCCCGTGCCACGGCTGTCGCCGAGCCGAATTTCGAGATCCTTGATTTCGGCCAGCGCGGTCGAAGTCGCGAGAGTACCCTCAAGCGAAAAAGGCTGCGCCACTGCCGCCGCCGCTGGTCCTTGCGCGAGTTGCGCGACGGTAGCGGCAAGATTATCGCCGTCGAGCTTGATCTTGCCGCGATAGCGCGGCGTCTGATGGATGTCGGAAACGGTGCCGGTCGATTGGAATTTCGCCCCAGCCGCGCCGAGACTGAGGTTGACCGGAATGGCGCGATCGTCGGCGATCCGACCGATGCCGGCGACGTAGGAGAACGCAAGGCCGCGCGCCTTGAACGATCCGGCGCTTTCGAACGGCCCCTCGAGGGAAACCGCCGTGACGCGCGCGGCGATTGCCTCGATCCGCTCTTCGACGCCGCCCGCCGCGTCGCGATAGACGACGGCGCCGTTTTCAACAACGAAACTGTCGAGGCGCACGGACGGCGCCGAACTCGCCGTTGGGCCCGCCGCCGGGCTCGGCGCCCGTCCCGCCGGAGCCGTCGGCGCCGGCGGCGCGGCGGATGCGAAATCCCACGTTCGTTTGCCGTCGGCCAGAATCTCCAACGCGACCACGGGTTCGACCAGACGCACCGATTCGACCTCGACCCGCCCCGACAATAGCGGCGCGAGCGCGACGCGAACCTCGAGCGTCTTGAGACGGATCAATTGGGAATCCTTCGCCCCGGGCAGACTCGCAAGCGCGACATCGGCGACGCGCAGCGCGGGCGCCGGCAGCAGCGTCAGCCGGATATCGCCCTTGAGAGTCACGTCGCGCCCAGTCATCGCGCGGGCCCGAGAGGCGATTTCGGTCTTGTACTCGTTCCAGTCGATCAAGCCGGGAACGATCAAGACCGCGCCGACGAGCGCGACGACCAGAACCGCAATGGCGGAAAGCAGCTTCTTCATATACGGGAACGGCATTCCTGGGGACGCGCGATTGTATAGGCGTATCGCTCGCGGATCAAAGGGTAGGGACACTATACATCGATCGCGCTTGACCTGGAGCAATTTGCCCTTGATCGCCATTTTCTATTATTAAGCCCGGCGAAACGACATGCGCGACCAAGACACCAATCCGCACCAACCGCCCCTTTCCTGGCACGCCGAGGGACCGGGGACGGTATTGGCGCGTCTGGGCGGCTCCGAGGAAAGCGGTCTTTCCGCCGCCGAAGCCGCGCGGCGGCTGGCGCAGCACGGTCCCAACCAGTTGCCGCCGCCGGAGCGGCGGGGCCCCGTCGTCCGCTTCCTGCTGCAGTTTCACAATCCGTTGATCTACGTGCTGCTCGCCGCGGCGGCCGTCACCTATGCGCTGGAGGATTATATCGACGCCACCGTGATCATGGCTGTGGTGATCATCAACGCCATCATCGGCTTCGTGCAGGAAGGCAAGGCCGAGCGGGCGCTGGAGGCGGTGCGCGCCATGCTGGCCAGCCGCGCCAACGTGGTGCGCCAGGGCGAACGGCGCGACATCGACGCGCGCGAGGTGGTGCCGGGCGACATCGTGCTGCTCGAATCCGGCGCGCGCGTGCCGGCGGATTTGCGCTTGCTGCGCGCCAAGAACTTGCAGATCGACGAATCGGCACTCACCGGCGAATCCGCGCCGGTCGCCAAGGGCGTGGGGGCGGTGGACGAGACCGCCGAACTCGCGGACCGCGTTTCGATGGCCTATTCCGGCACCCTCGTCACCTTCGGCCAAGCGCGCGGCATAGTGGTGGCGACCGGTCCGGCGACCGAAATCGGCCGTATCGGCGCACTGGTGGCGGGCGTCGAATCCCTGGCGACGCCGCTCACCCGGCGCCTCGATCAGTTCGCCCGCCAGATCACCTTGTTCATCCTAGCCGTGAGTCTGATTACGTTTCTTTACGGTCATTACATCGCCGGCATGCCGGTGCTAGACATCTTTCTCGCCGTGGTCAGTCTTGCAGTTGCAGCGATCCCCGAGGGATTGCCCGCCATCGTCACCATCACACTCGCCATCGGCACCCGTGTCATGGCGCAACAACGGACCATCGTCCGTCGCCTGCCGGCGGTGGAAACGCTCGGATCGGTCTCGGTTATCTGCTCCGACAAGACCGGCACGCTGACCCGCAACGAAATGACCGCGGTGCGCGTGTTCCTGCCCGGCCGCACGGTCGAGGTCAGCGGCGCCGGCTACGCGCCCAACGGCGGTTTCCATCTCGCCAACGGAATCCTCGATCCGCAAAAGGATGAGACACTGTTGGCGCTCGCCCGCTGCGCGCTCCTCTGCAACGACGCGCGGTTGCGCCGCGACGAAACCGCCGGCTGGATGCTCGCCGGCGATCCGACCGAGGGCGCCTTGCTGACGCTCGCGCTCAAGGCGGGATTGGAGTTGCGCGCGGAAACCGTCGCCATGCCGAGGCTGGACGAAATTCCGTTCGAATCCGAACACCGGTTCATGGCCACCCTGCACCACGACCACGCGGGTCGCTCCTTCGTTCTGCTCAAGGGCGCGCCGGAGCGAGTCCTCGACCTGTGCGTGCGGGATTTTCTGGGGTGCGACCTCGACCGCGCCGTGTGGGAAGCGCGCGTCGATGAAGCCGCACGCGACGGGCAACGCGTGCTGGCGCTCGCCCGCGCCGACATGCCGGCCGGTACCGCGAGCCTATCCATGGCCGATATCGCCCCCCGCTTCGCGCTGCTCGGGCTGGTCGGCATTATGGACCCGCCGCGACCCGAGGCGATCGCGGCCGTGGCCGACTGCCGAAGCGCGGGCATTCGCGTCAAGATGATCACCGGCGATCACGCCGTCACGGCCGCCGCCATCGGCCGGGAACTCGGTTTGGCCGCCGATCGCCCGCTCACCGGCCGGGAGGTGGAGGCTCTCGACGATGCCCAGCTTCAGCGTCGGGTTCGCGAAACCGACGTGATCGCGCGGGCGAGTCCCGAACACAAACTGCGTCTGGTCGCCGCCCTGCAGGCCGAGGGCCAATTCACGGCCATGACCGGCGATGGCGTCAACGACGCACCCGCGCTGAAGGCAGCCGACATCGGCGTCGCCATGGGCCAGAAAGGCACCGACGCCGCCAAGGAAGCCGCCGACCTGGTGCTGACCGACGACAATTTCGCGACCATCGCCGAGGCGGTGCGCGAGGGCCGCCGGATCTTCGACAACATCAAGAAATCGCTCCTCTTCATCCTGCCCACCAACGGCGGGCAATGCGGCGTCATTCTGATCGCGGTCTTCGCCGGCATGGCGCTGCCCGTCACCCCCGGCCAGATTCTTTGGGTCAACACGGTGACCACGGTGACGCTGGCGCTGGCGTTGGCGTTCGAGCCGGCGGAAGCCGGGGTCATGCACCGCCCGCCCCGGCCGCCGGCCGAGCCGCTTATTACCCGGGTGTTGTTCGCGCGCATCGTCTTCGTCGGCGTGCTGATGACGGCGTTGACGTTCGCCGTTTTTTACTGGGAACTGGCGCGTGGGCATGCGCTGGAGACCGCGCGCACCGCCGCAGTCAACATGCTGGTGTTCTGCGAACTGGTCTATCTGTTCACCACGCGCAGTTTCTCCGCTCCGGCATTGAATTCCGGCATGATGTACGGCAATCCGGCCGCCTTCTGGTCGAGCTCGATTTTGATCGTCCTGCAGATTCTCTTTACCTATGTTCCCCCGTTGCAGCAGGCCTTTCAGACCACCGCGCTCGACGCGCGGTCGTGGCTGTCGATCGCCGCTCTCGCGACGGTGATGTTCTTCACGGTCGAGGCGGAAAAATGGCTGCTGCGCCGGCTCGGCGTTTTGCACATGTAACGCGCGACGCGGGCGTCACGGCCGCACGACAATCGCGCGGAAATCGTTGACGTTGGTGAGCGTCGGCCCGGTCACCACCAGATCGCCGAGCCCGGCAAAGAGGGTGTAGGCGTCGTTGTCGGCAAGCCGGGCCTTGGCGTCCATATTTTTTGCGGCGGCGCGGACCAGCGTCGAGGGGTCGATCATCGCGCCGGCGTTGTCCTCGCTGCCGTCGATGCCGTCGGTGTCGCCAGCGATGGCGGAAATGCCGTCCTCGCCCTGCAGCGCGAGCGCGAGCGCGAGCAGAAATTCCGCGTTGCGTCCGCCCCGTCCCCGGCCGCGCACGGTGACCGTGGTTTCGCCGCCCGACAGCAGCACCACCGGCGGCGGGGCGGGGTGGCCGTGGCGGCGGGCTGAACGCGCGATCCCGGCCATCACCGTCGCGACCTCGCGCGCCTCGCCCTCGATCGCGTCGCCGAGGATGACCGGCGCGACGCCGGCCGCGCGCGCGGTTTCGGCCGCAGCTTCGAGGCTGGCAAGCGGCCGGGCGATCAGGCGCGTTTCGGTGTTGGCGAGGCGGGGGTCGCCCGGCTTCGGCGTCTCATCGCCAGCGGCTTCGAACCGCCGCCGCACCGCCTCCGGCGGCTCGATGCCGTACTTGGCGAACACGGCGCGAGCGTCGGCGAAGGTGGTCGGATCGGGAACCGTCGGCCCGGACGCGATGGTCGCCGGATCGTCGCCGGGAACGTCGGAAATCAGCAGCGTCACGACCCGCGCCGGCGCGGCCGCCGCCGCGAGCCTGCCGCCCTTGATTGCCGAGAGGTGCTTGCGCACGCAGTTCATTTCCGAAATCGTCGCGCCGCAGGCGAGCAGCGCGCGGTTGACCGCCTGCTTGTCCTCTAGGCTCACGCCCTCGGCCGGCAGCGCGAGCAGCGCCGAGCCGCCGCCCGAAATCAGGCACAGCACCAGATCGTCGGGCCGCGCGGTCCGGGCGAGGTCGAGAATCCGCCTTGCCGTTTCGCGCCCCTTGGCGTCGGGCACCGGGTGCGCGGCCTCGACGACCTCGATCCT
>VGZQ01000070.1 GCA_016872535.1 Rhodospirillales bacterium
TCGCGCAACCGGGTGACGGAAACGACGCGCTCGCCCTCGGCGGTCTTGAACAGGATGACGCCCTGGGTCGAGCGTCCGGCGATGCGGATGTCGCCGACCGGAATGCGGATCAGCTGCCCGCCGTCGCTGACCATCATGATCTGGTCCGCGTCCCTGACCGGGAACGAGGCCACCACCGAACCGTTGCGGGCGGAAACGTCGATGTTGGCGATGCCCTGGCCGCCGCGGTTGGCGAGCCGGTATTCGTAGGCCGAGGAGCGCTTGCCGTAGCCGTTCTCGGTGACCGAGAGAATGAACTCCTCGGCCGCCGCCAGGGCGGCGGCGCGGGATTCGTCGAGGGTGATGGCCGCGGCCGCGCCCTCGCCGGCCTCGCCGCCCTCCTCCTCGCCCGCCGCGCGGCGGCGCTGGGAGGCGAGCCGCAGATAGGCGTCGCGCTCCTCGGTGTTGAACTCGACGTGGCGCAGCATGGACATGGAAATGACGTAGTCGTCGTCGGCGAGCTTGATGCCGCGCACGCCGGTCGAGGTGCGTCCGGCGAACACGCGAATGTCGCCGACCGAAAAGCGGATGCACTTGCCGGCGCGGGTGCATAGGAAAACGTCCTCGTTCTCGGTGCAGGTGCGCACGCGCACCAGCGCATCCCCCGGCGCCAGCTTCATGGCGATCTTGCCGTTGGCGCGCACGTCGACGAAATCCGAGAGCCGGTTGCGGCGCACGTCGCCCGAACGGGTCGCGAACATGACGAACAGGTCGTTCCAGGTCGCCTCGTCCTCGGGCAGCGGCATGACCGTGGTGATGGTTTCGCCTTCCTTCAGCGGCAGCAGGTTGACCAGCGCCTTGCCGCGCGAGGTCGGCGTGCCGATCGGCAGCTTGAACACCTTGAGCTTGTAGGCGAGGCCGGTCGAGGAAAAGAACAGCATCGGCGTGTGGGTGTTGGCGACGAACACCTGGCTGACGAAATCCTCTTCCTTGGTCGCCATGCCGGTGCGGCCCTTGCCGCCGCGCCGTTGCGCGCGGTAGGTGGAGAGCGGCACCCGCTTGATGTAGCCGGTGTTGGTGACGGTGACGACCATGTCCTCGCGCTGGATCAGGTCCTCTTCCGCGCCGTCCGCCTCGCCTTCCTCGAAGGCGGTGCGGCGGGGCGTGGCGAACTTTTCCTTCATCGTCGCCAGCTCCTGGCGGAGCAGCTTGTAGAGTTCGGCGCGCGAGGCGAGGATGGCGAGATAGCGCTCGATCTCGCGCCCCAATTCCTTGAGGTCGGCGCCGATCTTGTCGCGCTCGAGCCCGGTCAGGCGATGCAGGCGCAGTTCCAGGATCGCCTTGGCCTGGGCCTCCGACAGGCGATACTTGCCGTTTTCGACCTTGTGGCCGGGCTCGTCGAGAAGCGCGATCATCGCCGCGACCTCGGTCGCGGGCCAGGCCTTGGCCATCAGCTTTTCCCTGGCGACCTGCGGATCCTTGGCGGCGCGGATGAGGGCGATCACCTCGTCGATGTTGGCGACCGCGACCGCGAGGCCGGCCAACACGTGCGCCTTCTCGCGCGCCTTGCCCAGTTCGAACACCGTGCGCCGGCGCACCACTTCCTCGCGGAAGGCGATGAAGGCTTCCAGGATCTCCTTCAGGTTCATCAGGCGCGGCTGGCCGCCGTCGAGCGCCAGCATGTTGATGCCGAAGCTCGATTCGAGCGGGGTGTAGCGGTAGAGCTGGTTGAGCACCACTTTGGGTTCGGCGTCGCGCTTCAGTTCGACCACCACCCGCACGCCGTCGCGATCCGATTCGTCGCGCAGGTCGGCGATGCCCTCGATGCGCTTGTCGCGCACGGCCTCGGCCATGATCTCGATCATGCGCGCCTTGTTCACCTGATAGGGCACCTCGTGGACGATGATCGCGGTGCGGTCCTTGCGGATTTCCTCGATGGTCGTCTTGCCGCGCATGACGATGCCGCCGCGCCCGGTGCGGTAGGCGTCGAGAATGCCGCCCTTGCCCAGGATAAGCCCGCCGGTCGGGAAGTCCGGTCCCGGCACGTGCTCGCGGATCAGGTCTTCGATCGTGATGTCGGGGGTGTCGATGCAGGCGCAGCAGGCGTCGATGATCTCGCCCAGGTTATGGGGCGGGATGTTGGTCGCCATGCCGACGGCGATGCCGCCGGCGCCGTTGACCAGCAGGTTGGGGAACCCGGCGGGCAGCACCACCGGTTCCTTGGACGATTCGTCGTAGTTGGGCTGGAAGTCGACCGTGTCGCGCTCGATGTCGTCCAAGAGCGCGTGCGCGGCGAGCGCGAGCCGGGCCTCGGTGTAGCGCATGGCCGCCGCGCCGTCGCCGTCCATCGAGCCGAAGTTGCCCTGGCCGTCGATCAGCGGCAGGCGCATGGCGAAATCCTGGGCCATGCGCACCATGGCGTCGTAGATGGCGGCGTCGCCGTGCGGGTGGTATTTGCCCATCACGTCGCCGACGATGCGCGCCGACTTGCGGTACGGCTTGCCGTGGTCGTAGCCGCTTTCCTGCATCGAGAAGAGGATGCGCCGGTGGACCGGCTTCAGCCCGTCGCGCACGTCGGGCAGCGCGCGCGAGACGATCACGCTCATGGCGTAATCGAGGTAGGAGCGGCGCATCTCCTCTTCGATCGCGATGGGGGTGATTCCCTGACCCGGAACCGGGGCCTCGGGCAGGGTGGGATCGGGCGGCAGGTTCAAGCGGAAAGACCTTTGGATTCAGTCACTTATGGCATGCCGGACGGGATCCGTCCGACGCCCAAAACGGGCGCAAAAATCTAGCACGACGGCAGGGTCGGCAACAGCCCGGATCGGCCCTCCGAAGCGACCCGGAACGCGTTGGATTCAGGCGGTTTTTTGCGCCAACCGATGTCTGTGGATAAGAAGCGCGGTGGTGGCCGTGAAAACCGCCAGAATCGGCATCAGCACGAACAGGTTGACGATCATCCAGCCCTGGGCGTGCTGCAACGCGCCCGAGGTCAGGCTCGCCAGCGCCACCGCCCCGAACACCATGAAGTCGTTGAGCGCCTGGACCCGCGCGCGTTCCTCGGGCCGGTGGCATTCGGTCAACAGCGCGGTCCCGCCCACGAACATCAGGTTCCAGCCCATGCCGATCAGCAGGAGGCCGAGCCAGTAATGCAGCAGCGTATGATCGACGAGATTGACGGTGATGGAAGCGATCATCAGCAGCGTGCCCGCCAGGATCACGCGCGGCGAGCCGTAACGGCGGATCAGGTGGCCGGTGAAGAAGCTCGGCCCGTACATGCCGACCACGTGCCATTGGATGACCAAGGCGGTGTCGGCGAAATCGAAATGATCCGCGTGCATGGCGAGCGGCGTCGCGGTCATGAGGAGGTTCATGGAGGCGTAGCCGAGCATGGCCGCGAGCGCGGCGACGACGAACACCGGATTGCGGACGATGGCCGGCAGCGGCCGGCCGGCGGAGAGCGCCGTGGTCGGCAGCGGAATCCGCACCAGGCGCAACAGGACGATGTTGACGACGAACATGCCGGCGAGCGCGGCGTAGCTGCCCGCGAACGGCGCCGCCGGAATCGATTCGCGGAACAGCTTGGCGACCTCGGGCCCGATGAACGCCGCGACCAGGCCGCCCGCCATGACGTAGGAGATCGCCTTGGGCCGGAAGTCGTCGTCGGCGAGATCGGCGGCGGCGAAGCGGAAGTATTGCCAGAAGGCGTTGTGGACGCCGAGAGTGGCGCTGCCGATCGCGAACAGGACGAAATTGCCGCTGTAGACGGCATAGGCGGCGAGGCCGGCGCCGAGGATGCCGATCGTCTGGCCGACCGTGAACCCCGCCCGGCGGCCGATCCGTCCCATCAACAGCGAGGCGGGCACGGTCGAAACCATGGTCGCCAGGAACTGCATGCCGTAGGGCACCGTCGCCAGCGCCTTGTTCTCGGCGAGCGCGTGCCCGGCCAGCGCCGAGACCACCACCACCAGCACCGCGCCGCCCTGCGACAGCGCCTGGCAGACCGAGAGCACGTAGGCGTTGACGCGCGCCTGACGGCGAACGTCGGGGATGCCCGCGAGAGACGTGGGCGCGGCGGACATGAATGCGCTCAGAACGGTATTTCGTCGTCGAGATCGCCGCGTCCGCCCTTCTTGGATCCCCGGCCCCCGCTTTCGCCCCGACCTTCGGATGACGGCTCGGCCGGCGACGGCTCGTCATTGAACGATCCGCCCCCGCCGCCCTTGGAGTCGAGCAACGTGAGTTCGCCGCGGAAACGGTCGACGACCACCTCGGTCGTGTATTTTTCCTGGCCTTCCTTGTCGGTCCACTTGCGGGTTTGCAGCGCGCCTTCGAGATAGACCTTGGAGCCCTTTTTCAAATACTTCTCGGCCACTTCGCCGAGCCGCTCGTTGAAGATCACCACCCGGTGCCACTCGGTCTTTTCCTTGCGCTCGCCGGTCTGCTTGTCCTTCCAGGACTCGGACGTGGCGACCGACATGTTGACGATCTTGGCGCCGGCTTGCGAATAGCGCACCTCGGGGTCGCGCCCCAGATTGCCGACCAGAATGACCTTGTTGACCGAACCCGCCATGGAACTGTTCCTTCCTTGAAAAATCGGGGCGACTTTACCCTTCCCGCCCCGAGACCGCCACTTAGGAATCGCCGCGCTCCGCCGCACTTTTCCACAGAACCATACCCCTCTCCCGCACGCGGGAGAGGGAGTAAAAAGGCCGCCCCGGCAAAGCGGAGCGCAAACAGCTTTGACGCAACCCCTCCAAGCCTCTATCTCTGCAAGGTTCCGGACCGGTCCACATTCCGGCGGAACCGCCCCCATGGACAAGATCGTCGTTCGCGGCGCGCGCGAACACAACCTCAAGAACATCGACGTCGAGATCCCGCGCGGGAGCTTGACCGTCATCACCGGATTGTCCGGCTCGGGCAAGTCCTCGCTCGCCTTCGACACCATCTACGCCGAGGGCCAGCGCCGCTACGTCGAATCGCTTTCGGCCTACGCCCGCCAGTTCCTGGAGCTGATGCAGAAGCCGGACATGGATTCGATCGACGGCCTCTCGCCCGCCATCTCGATCGAGCAGAAAACCACCTCGCGCAACCCGCGCTCGACCGTCGGCACGGTGACCGAAATCTACGACTACATGCGCCTCTTGTTCGCGCGCGTCGGCGTGCCGCATTCGCCCGCGACCGGATTGCCGATCGAAAGCCAGACCGTGAGCCAGATGGTCGACAAGGTGCTGGCGATGAAGGACGGCACCAAGCTCTACCTGCTCGCGCCGATGGTGCGCGGGCGCAAGGGCGAATACCGGAAGGAACTGCAGGAACTGGCCAAGCGCGGCTTCCAGCGCGTCAAGATCGACGGAAAATTGTACGAGATCGACGAGGCGCCGCAGCTCGACAAGAAGCGCAAGCACGACATCGAGGTGGTGGTCGACCGGATCGTGGTGCGCGAGGGCCTCGCCGCCCGCCTCGCCGATTCGATCGAAACCGCGCTCAAGCTCGCCGACGGCATCGCCATCGCCGAGGACGCGGATTCGGGCGCGCGCACGATATTCTCGGCCAAGTTCGCCTGCCCGGTTTCCGGCTTCACCATCCCGGAGATCGAGCCGCGCCTTTTTTCCTTCAACAATCCGTTCGGCGCGTGCCCGGCGTGCGACGGGCTCGGCACCGAGATGTTTTTCGACCCCGAGCTGGTGGTGCCCGACGACTCGCTGGCGCTGGCCGAGGACGCGATCGCGCCGTGGGCGGGTTCGTCCTCGCGCTACTACGAGCAGACGCTGGAAGCTCTTTCCCGGCACTACAAGTTCGGCCTCGACGTGCCGTTCCGCAAGCTGCCCGAGGCCGTGCGCCGCGCCGTCCTGTTCGGCTCGGGCGAGACGCCGGTCACCATGCGCTACCACGACGGCACCAAGGCCTACGAGATCACCAAGCCGTTCGAGGGCGTGATCCCGAACATGGAGCGGCGCTGGCGCGAAACCGATTCCAACTGGGTGCGCGACGACTTGTCGCGCTTCCAGACCGTCTCCGTGTGCGAGACCTGCAAGGGCGCGCGCCTCAAGCCCGAGGCGCTGGCGGTCAAGATCGCGGGGCTCGACATTTCCGAGGTCGCGAACTTCTCGATCCTCGCCGCGCGCGACTGGTTCGGCGCGCTGGAGGGCAAGCTCACGCCGCAGCGGCGCGAGATCGCCAAGCGCATCCTGCGCGAGATCAGCGAACGGCTCGGCTTCCTGGTCGACGTCGGGCTCGAATACCTGACGCTGGGGCGCGCGTCCGGCACCCTCTCCGGCGGCGAAAGCCAGCGCATCCGGCTCGCCTCCCAGATCGGCTCCGGGCTGACCGGCGTGCTTTATGTGCTGGACGAGCCCTCGATCGGGCTTCATCCCCGCGACAACGCCCGCCTGCTCGCGACCCTCAAGCGGCTCCGCGACCTCGGCAACACGGTGATCGTGGTCGAGCACGACGAGGACGCCATCCGCGCCGCCGATCACGTCATCGACATGGGCCCCGGCGCGGGCGTGCACGGCGGGCGCATCGTCGCCGCCGGAACGCCGGACGCGATCACCCGCAACCCGGACAGCCTCACCGGCCAATACCTCAACCGCGCGCGCCAGGTGCCGCTGCCGCTGGTCAGGCGCACGCCGCATCCGGGCCGGATGCTGAAAGTGATCGGCGCGCGCGCCAACAACCTGGCGGGCATCGAGGCGCCGTTTCCGCTCGGCCTGTTCACCTGCGTGACCGGCGTTTCCGGCGGCGGCAAATCGACGTTGGTGATCGAGACCCTCTATCACGCGCTCGCGCGGAAGCTGATGGGGGCCCGCGTCCACCCCGGCGCCCACGACCGGATCGAGGGCGTCGAGCTGATCGACAAGGTGGTCGACATCGACCAGTCGCCGATCGGGCGCACGCCGCGCTCCAATCCCGCCACCTACACCGGCGCGTTCACGCCGATCCGCGACTGGTTCACGGAACTGCCCGAGGCGCGCGCGCGCGGCTATGCCGCCGGGCGGTTTTCGTTCAACGTCAAGGGCGGGCGCTGCGAAGCCTGCCAGGGCGACGGGGTGATCAAGATCGAAATGCACTTCCTGCCCGACGTTTATGTCCAATGCGACACCTGCAAGGGCAAGCGCTACAACCGGGAAACGCTCGACATCCGTTTCCGCGACAAGTCGATCGCCGACGTGCTCGACATGACCGTCGACGAGGCCGCCGAGTTCTTCAAGGCGGTGCCCGCGGTGCGCGACAAGCTGGTCACCCTGCAACGGGTCGGCCTCGGCTACATCCACCTCGGCCAGCAGGCGACGACCCTTTCCGGCGGCGAGGCGCAGCGGGTCAAGCTGGCCAAGGAATTGGCGCGGCGCGCCACCGGGCGCACCGTCTACATCCTCGACGAGCCGACCACGGGCCTCCACTTCGAGGACGTGCGGAAGCTCCTGGAGGTGCTGCACGCCCTGGTCGAGACCGGCAATACGGTGATCGTGATCGAGCACAACCTGGAAGTCATCAAGACCGCCGACTGGATCGTCGACCTCGGCCCCGAGGGCGGCGCGGGCGGCGGGCGCGTGGTCGCCGCCGGCACGCCCGAGGACGTGGCCGAAATCAAGGCGAGCTACACCGGGCGCTATCTCGCGCCGCTCCTGAAGCGCGGCAGGGAAAAGAAACGGGCGTAGGGCACCGCCGGCATCGCTTCCGCGCCGGAGCAACGGCGGGATTGCGTAGGGATTGCGCCAAGGTTGCGCGGGGTAAATCGGCCTTAAGTCCTTGATATCCCGAAAAACCACCTGATTCCTGTGGGCGTTTGTAGGCATTTTCCGCCTTTCCCAAGCTTTCCGGCCTTCTTCTGTATTGTCATATATTCCTATATAATCCTATTTGTCAAGAATAATAATCTATCAAGGATAAATGTCTTGACATAATGTTCGATTTATGTTCTTATGCGAGTCGACGAACGCCCTTACCATGACCATCGCCGACCGAGGAAGGTCTGCGCGCGAATGATGCGTACGACGATTCGCCCGCGCGATTAGACGGAATCGTCACCCCCGCAAAAGCGGGGGTCCAGGATTTTGAAAAGGCTGGATTCCCGCTGGCGCGGGAATGACGGAATGAAGACGTCCAACCGGGCGATGCCTTAGCGCAGCGCGGCGTTGATCTTGTCGAGCATCGCCGCGCCCGGGCAGAGGTCGGCGTCGCCGAGCGCGTTGAGCGGGGTTTCGACGGTGTCGAGGTGGGCGTGGAGGTCGCTGGCGTCGGGCGCGAGGTAGAGAAGCCCGGTCACCACCTCGCCCTTTTCCGCCGCGTGGGTGATGTGGGCCATGGCGCTGGTCTTGTCGGTCGCGTCGTAGTGCGCGTCGAGCTTGCGCAAGCGCAGCACCGAGCCGTCGAACTGCGGCACTTCGATCGTCGCGCCTTCGGCGTAGTCGACGGCGATCGGCTCGCGCGCCGGCCAGACGTCGAGCCGGTTGACCGCGTCGTTGTGCTGGCGCACGTAGTCGTAGCTCTTGGTCGAGCCGGGATGGTTGTTGAAGGCGACGCACGGGCTGACGACGTCGATGAACGCGGCGCCGGGGTGCGCGATCGCGGCCTTGATCAGCGGCACCAGCTGCGCCTTGTCGCCGGAAAAGCCGCGCGCGACGAAGGTGGCGCCCATCAGGAGCGCGAGCGAGACCGTATCGACCGCCGCGTCGGTGTTGGTCAGCCCGCGCCGCGAGCGCGAGCCGGAGTCGGCGGTGGCCGAGAACTGGCCCTTGGTCAGGCCGTAGACGCCGTTGTTTTCCAGGATATAGGCCATGTTGACGCGGCGGCGCATGACGTGGGCGAACTGGCCGAGGCCGATCGAGGCCGAATCGCCGTCGCCGGAAACGCCGAGGTAGATCAGGCCGCGGTTGGCGAGGTTGGCGCCGGTCAGCACCGAGGGCATGCGGCCGTGCACCGAATTGAAGCCGTGCGAATTGCCGAGGAAGTAGTCCGGGGTCTTCGAGCTGCAACCGATGCCGGACAGCTTGGCGACCCGGTGCGGCTCGATGTCCAGCTCCCAGAACGCCTGGATCAGCGCCGCCGAGATCGAATCGTGGCCGCAGCCGGCGCACAGCGTCGAGACCTTGCCCTCGTAATCGCGGCGGGTGAAGCCGATCTTGTTCGCCTGCAGGGCGGGATGGTGCAGCTTCGGTTTGCCGATGGAGGTCATGACGGCGAATCCTCAGGCGACTTCGTGCGCCGGGGCCGGGGCGGGGCGCTGGAAGCGCCGGGCAATGCGCGCAATTTCGCCGGTGATGAAGCGCGCGGTGATCGGCGTGCCGTCGTAGTGCAGCACCGAAATCAGGTTCTCGGCGCCGATGCCGGCTTCGTTGACCAGCAGGGTCTTGAGCTGCGCGTCGCGGTTCTGCTCGATCACGAACACCTTGGGGTGGGCCTTGACGAATTCGGCGACTTCGTCCGGGAACGGGAAGCCGCGCACCCGGAGCGCGTTGACGTGGACGCCCTGCCCGGCGAGCGCGTCGAGCGATTCGTGCATCGCCGGCGCGGTCGAGCCGAAATAAATCGCGCCGAAGCGCGCCGGTTTCTTCGCCGGCGTCAGCACCGGTTTCGGCACCAGCGTCTTCGCCGTCGCGAATTTCCGGAGCAGCCGCTCCATGTTGTAGACGTAATCGGGTCCGGCCTCGGAATAGCGGGCGTAGGCGTCGCGCGAGGTGCCGCGCGTGAAATAGGCGCCGCGGTCCGGATGCGTGCCGGGCAGCGTGCGGTAGGGAATGCCGTCGCCGTCGACGTCGAGGTAGCGGCCGAAATCCTTGCCCGAATCGAGGTCGGCGCGGCTCATCACCTTGCCCCGGTCGTAGCGGCGGGAATCGTCCCAGGCGAGCGGCTCGCACAGGTGCCGGTTCATGCCGATGTCGAGGTCGGTCATCAGGAAGACCGGCGTTTGCAGGCGGTCGGCGAGGTCGAGCGCGAGGGCGGCGAATTCGAAGCATTCGCGCGGGCCGTCGGGGAACAGGAGCACGTGCTTGGTGTCGCCGTGCGAGGCGTAGGCGCAGGCGAGCAGGTCGGATTGCTGCGTGCGCGTCGGCATGCCGGTCGAGGGGCCGCCGCGCTGCACGTCGATGATGGTCACCGGAATCTCGGCGAAATAGGCGAGCCCGATGAATTCGGTCATCAGCGAGACGCCGGGACCGGACGTGGCGGTGAAGGCGCGCGCGCCGTTCCAGCCCGCGCCGACGACGATGCCGATCGAGGCCAGCTCGTCCTCGGCCTGGATGATCGCGAACTTGTTCTTGCCGGTCGCCTTGTCGACGCGCAGCCGCGCGCAGTAGTGCATGAACGCCTCGGCCAGCGACGAGGACGGCGTGATCGGATACCAGGCGCACACGGTCGCGCCGCCGTAGACGCAGCCGAGCGCGGCGGCGGCGTTGCCCTCGATGAAGATGCGCTCGCCGACGTTGTCGGCGCGGCGCGCCTTCAGCCCGATCGCGCCCGCGAGATGCCGGGCGGCGTAATCGAACCCGAGCCGGAGCGCGGCCAGGTTGGACTCCGTCAGCTTGTCCTTTTCCTTGTAGCGCTCGCGGATCATGTCGGCGAGCACCTCGAGCTCGAGGTCGAGCAGCGAGGCGAGCGCGCCGACGTAGATCAGGTTCTTGACCAGCTGGCGCACGTGCCCGTCGGCGAAATGGGCGTTGGCCAGCTCGGTGATCGGCACGCCGACCGGGTGGATGTCGGCGCGGAACTTGGACGGCGGCAGCGGCTTGCTGCTGTCGTAAAGCAGGTAGCCGCCGGGCTCCAGCTCCTTGACGTCCCGGTCCCAGGTCTGCGGGTTCATCGCCACCATCAGATCGACGCCGCCGCGGCGCGCGAGCCAGCCCTGTTCGCTCACCCGCACCTCGTACCAGGTCGGCAGCCCCTGGATGTTGGAGGGAAAGATGTTGCGCGGCGAAACCGGCACGCCCATGCGCAGGAACGCCTTGGCGAACAGCTCGTTGGCCGAGGCCGAGCCCGAGCCGTTGACGTTGGCGAACTTGACGACGAAATCGTTGATCGCGGCGAGGCGCTTCATGCCGCCTTCCCCCGCTGGGCCGGGCGGCAGGCCGGGCCGGCGTGGCCGGGATCGAGCAGGAATTTCTGCATGTCCCAGGCCCCGGTCGGGCAGCGCTCGGCGCACAGGCCGCAATGCAGGCACAGGTCCTCGTCCTTGACCATGACGCGCCCGGTTTTCAAGCCGGAGCCGATATAAAGCGCCTGGGCGAGATTCGCGGCCGGCGCCTTGAGCCGGGCGCGCACGTCGGCCTCGTCGCCGTCCTGGGTGAAGGTGATGCAGTCCATCGGGCAGATATCGACGCAGGCGTCGCACTCGATGCACAGCTTGGCCGCGAACACCGTCTGCACGTCGCAGTTGAGGCAGCGCTGCGCCTCCTTCCACGCGGTCGCCGCCGCGAAGCCCAGTTCGACCTCGGCCCGGACGTTCCTGAGCGATTCCTTGATGTCGCGCCACGGCACCTTGTGGCGCGCGTCGGCGACCACGTCGTTGTCGTAGCTCCACTCGTTGAGGCCCATTTTCTGCGACATCAGATTGACGGCCGGCGGCGGACGGTCGCGGACGTCCTCGCCGTTCAAGAACTTGTCGATCGAGATGGCGGCGTCGTGGCCGTGCGCCACCGCCCAGATGATGTTCTTCGGCCCGAACGCGGCGTCGCCGCCGAAAAAGACGTGCGGCAGCGTCGATTGCATGGTCGCCTTGTCCACCACCGGCATGCCGGAACGGTCGAAGGCGACGCCGCAATCGCGCTCGATCCAGGGAAAGGCGTTTTCCTGGCCGACGGCGATCAGCACGTCGTCGCATGCGAAATGCTCGTCCGCCTCGCCGGTCGGCACCAGGCGGCGGCGGCGCTCGGCGTCGTATTCGGCCCGGACCTTGGTGAAGGTCATGCCGGTGAGCCGGCCGTCCTGGTGGGTGAATTCCTTCGGCACCCGGTAGTTGAGGATCGGGATGCCCTCGTGCGTCGCGTCCTCCTTCTCCCACGGGCTCGCCTTCATCTCCTCGAAGCCGGAACGGACGATCACCTTGACGTCCTCGCCGCCGAGCCGGCGCGAGGTGCGGCAGCAGTCCATCGCCGTGTTGCCGCCGCCGAGCACGATCACGCGCCGGCCGATCGCCGTCGTGTGGCCGAACGAGACCGAAGACAGCCAGTCGATGCCGATGCGGATGTGGGCCGCGGCCTCCCGGCGCCCCGGGATGTCGAGGTCGCGCCCGCGCGGCGCGCCGGTGCCGACGAAGATCGCGTCCCAGTCCTCGGCGAGCAGCCGCTTCAGGCTGTCGATCCGTGTTCCGCCCCGGAACTCGACGCCGAGATCGAGAACGTAGCCGACCTCCTCGTCGATGACTTCGAGCGGCAGGCGGAAGCGCGGGATTTGCGACCAGATCATGCCGCCCGCGCGCGGATCCTGGTCGAACACCGTCACCGCGTAGCCGAGCGGCGCCAAATCGCGCGCCACCGTGAGCGAGGCGGGTCCCGCGCCGACGCAGGCGACGCGCTTGCCGTTGCGCCGAACCGCCGGCTCGGGCATGCGCGCGCGGATGTTCGCGCCCTTGAAGTCGGCGGCGACCCGCTTCAGGCGGCAGATGGCGACCGGCTCGGGCTGCGCCTGCTGCGCCCGCTCGACGCGGCCGCGTCGGCACGCCGGTTCGCACGGACGGTCGCAGGTGCGGCCGAGAATGCCGGGAAAGACGTTCGAGCGCCAATTGACCATGTAGGCGTCGGCGTAACGCCCGGCCGCGATCAGCCGGATGTATTCGGGAACAGGCGTGTGCGCCGGGCACGCCCACTGGCAGTCGACGACCTTGTGGAAATAGTCCGGGTCTTGGATGTCGGTGGGCTGCAACGCACCGGCTCCTCGGCGCCGCCGCGCCCGGATCCGTCACCCGAACGATGGCGTTTCCGCCGCGCGAAGAAAATTTACTCCACCCGCGCCCGGGGGGAAAGGAAATCCGGCGTCGGCGCCCGGCCGCCGCCCGGGAAATTGCCCCAGCGAAATGAAAGGATTTGCGCCCCGCCCGCGCCGATTCTCAGAACGCCACGGTCGCCTTGGCGCGGTTGACCTTGTCCGCGCCCCAGGCGCTGGGCGCGGTCGGCGCGGTATCGGCGCTCTTGATCAGCGTGCCGTCGCCGACCCGGCTGAGTTCCGTCCGCCCGGCGCGGTTTTCGACCACGATCCGGCCCGCCGACAGGAGCGCGATCTGGAAATCGCCGTCGAGCATGCCGCCCCAGAACGCGGTGCCGCGAATGCCGATGGTGGCGGTGTCGGTGTCGATGCGCATCGCGCCGCCCGGCGCCTTGGCGATTTGGCCGGAGGCGGCGGCGAACGCGCCCTCGATCAGGCGCATGGCGACGTTGGGCTTGGCCCCGCCCGCGACGTAGTCGAGGACCACGAACACGGTCTTTTCGCCGAGCGTCACCACCGCGTCGTCGAGCATCTTCATTTCGAGCCGGGCGTCGCGGCCGGTGGAAAGCACGTCGCCGCGAAAGACCGGATCATCCACCTTCAAGCCGCGCGGCATCGCGTCCTGCATGGCCGACGCCGCGCCCTTGAGCTTTACGATCTTGCCGGCGATGTCGGCGGCGCCCTGTTGCGCCCGCGCGCCGCGCGCGAACAGGGACGCGCCGAGCGGCATTACGGACGTCGCCAGCGCGAGTTTCAGGAATTCCGAGCGAGTCATGGCTGATCCTTGTGGTGGTGGTAACGCGGCGACATAATCGCCCGGCACGAAACGCCGGCTCAACTCACGACGGCGTGTGAATATTTTTACTTCCGCAAGTAGTTGCGTTCAACCATGAACACGTTTTCGCCCCCTCTCCCCGTGCATGTGATCGGCGGCGGCCTCGCCGGCAGCGAGGCCGCCTGGCAGATCGCGGAAGCCGGCGTGCCGGTCATCCTGCACGAAATGCGCCCGGTCCGCGCGACGCCCGCGCACGCGACCGGGAAGCTCGCCGAACTGGTCTGCTCCAATTCCTTCCGCTCCGACGACGCCGAAACCAACGCCGTCGGCCTGCTGCACGCGGAGATGCGGGCGCTGGGCTCGCTCGTGCTCCGCGCCGCCGATGCCCACCGCGTGCCGGCGGGCTCGGCGCTCGCGGTCGACCGCCACGGATTCAGCGCCGCGGTCGAGGCGGCCCTCGCCGCTCACCCGCTGGTCAAAATACGCCGCGAGGAAATCGCCGGGCTGCCGCCCGAGGAATGGGATTCGGTCATCGTCGCCACCGGCCCCCTCACCTCGCCCGCGCTGGCGGAGGCGGTGCGCGCGTTGACCGGCGAGGAGGCGCTCGCCTTCTTCGACGCCATCGCCCCCATCGTCCACAAGGACAGCATCGACTTCGGCGTCGCCTGGATGCAGTCGCGCTGGGGGAGAGGCGGTGAGGATTACGTCAACTGCCCGCTGACGCGCGCGCAATACGACGCCTTCGTCGATGCGCTGCTCGCCGCCGAAAAAGTGCCGTTCCGCGAATGGGAAAAGGACACGCCCTATTTCGAAGGCTGCCTGCCGATCGAGGTGATGGCCGAGCGCGGACGGGAAACGCTCGCCTTCGGGCCGATGAAGCCGGTCGGCCTGGTCAACCCGCACCCGGGCGCCGCCCGCCACCACGCGGTGGTGCAGCTCCGCCAGGACAACGCCCTCGGCACCCTCTACAACATGGTCGGCTTCCAGACCAAGATGACCTACGGCGAACAGGTGCGCATCTTCCGCACCATCCCCGGGCTCGAACGCGCCGAATTCGCGCGGCTCGGCGGCGTGCACCGCAACACCTTCCTCAACAGCCCGCGCCTGCTCGACGCCGCCTTGCGTCTCAAGGCGAGGCCCGCTTTGCGCTTCGCCGGCCAGATCACCGGCTGCGAGGGCTACGTCGAAAGCGCCGCCATCGGCCTGATCGCCGGACGCTTCGCCGCCGCCGAGCGGATGGGGCGCGCGGCCCCGCCGCCGCCCGCGACCACGGCGCTGGGCGCGCTGCTCGCCCATGTCACCGGCGGCGGCCACGCCGACACCTTCCAGCCGATGAACGTCAATTTCGGATTGTTCCCTCCGCTGGAGGCCGCCGACGCGCGCGGACGTCCTTTGCGCGGCGAGGCGCGCAAGCGCGCGCTCACCGCCCGCGCGCTGAAGGATCTGGAATCCTGGCGCGCCGATCCCGCCCGCGCGCCCCGATAGGGACGAGTCTTAATGATGCGCGCGGGGATTCGCCCGCGCGGCCTAATACCAACCCGCGCAATCGTCGACTCACCCCCACCCCGACCCTCCCCCGTCGAGGGGGAGGGAGTAAGAGGTTGATGGGCGACCCTCTTTCCCCCCCCCGTTGTGGGGGAGGGTTCGGGTGGGGGTATAAGGTCGTTCTCAAGGCGGTTTGACATAAGTACCGCTCACTTTTCCACGACGAACGCGCGCGCGATCCGCTTGCGCCCGTAATCGAGACCCCAGATCAGGAACGGTCCCAGCCACGCCAGCGCGTAGACCGCGGGATCGACCGGCCCGGTGCCGAGCACGTCGGCGACCGGCGGGAAATACAGGATCGCCCACGAGAACGCGATTTCGAGGACGATGCCGGCCACGATCAGCGGGTTGGCGAACAACGCCCGGTCGACGCCGGAGCCGAAGCGCGAGCGGCGCCCGACCAGGTTGCCGATCTGCATCAGGATGATGGAGGCGAGCGCGATGCCGGTCGCCGAACGGTAGAGCGGATCGTCCGCCGCCAGGTCGGCGCCGTAGCTCCAGCCGCCCTGGAGCAACACCCAAAAGAACAGGAACAGCGAAAACGCCGCCTGGATCAGGCCGAGAAACAGATAGCTGTGCAGCACCAGCGGCCAGTTGAGCAGGGGTTGGCGGCGGTCGCGCGGCGGGACCTCCATCGTCTCGCGGTCCGGCTTTTCCTGGCCGAGGGCGATCGAGGGCACGATGTCGGTGCCGAGATCGATCGAGAGGATCTGGATGATGGTCAGCGCCAGCGGCACCGGCAGCACCATGTAGAGCAGGTAGGGAATGATCTCCGGCCCGTTGCTGACCAGGACGTAGTTGGTGAACTTGCGCATGTTGGCGAAGATGGCGCGGCCTTCCTCGATCCCCCGCACGATCGAGGCGAAGTTGTCGTCGAGCAGGATCACCTGCGCCGCCTCGCGCGCGACGTCGGTGCCGGTCTTGCCCATGGCGATGCCGACGTCGGCCGCGCGCAGCGCGGGCGCGTCGTTGACGCCGTCGCCGGTCATCGCCACCACCCGGTCGAGTTCGTGGAGCGCCGCGACGATCTTCCATTTCTGTTCCGGCGTGGTGCGGGCGAAAACGTGGACGCCGCGATCGAGATGCCGCGCCAGTTCGGTCTTGCGCAGGCGCTCCAGGTCGTCGCCGGTCAGCACGACGGCGTTCTCGCCTTCGGCCACGATCCCCGCCTGGCGCGCGATCGCCCGGGCGGTGTCGGGATGGTCGCCGGTCACCATCACCACCCGGATGCCGGCGCGGCGGCAGCGCGCGACCGCCGCCGGCACCTCGGGCCGGAGCGGATCGCCCGCGCCGAGAAAGCCCTTGAGGACCAGGCCGCGCTCGAACGCTTCGCGCGGCGCCGACGGATCGGGCGGGCCGTCGAGCGCGACCTCGGCCAGCG
>VGZQ01000071.1 GCA_016872535.1 Rhodospirillales bacterium
CGCGGATCGCCGAACCCGCGTATTCGATCACGTGGCCGGTGCCGCCGGCGGTGCCGATTTCGCCGATGATGGCGAGCACGATGTCCTTGGCGCCGACGCCGAAGGGCAATTCGCCCTCGACCGAAACACGCATGTTTTTGGCCGGGCGCTGCAGCAGGGTCTGGGTCGCGAGCACGTGCTCGACTTCGCTCGTGCCGATGCCGAAGGCGAGCGCGCCGAACGCGCCGTGGGTCGAGGTATGCGAATCGCCGCAGACGATGGTGGTGCCGGGCAACGTGAAGCCCTGCTCGGGGCCGATGATGTGGACGATCCCCTGGCGGATGTCGTCCATGCCGTAATAGGGCACCCCGAACTCGGCGCAGTTCTTTTCCAGCGTCTCGACCTGCAGGCGCGATTCGGCGTCGGCGATGCCGCGTGCGCGGTCGGTGGTCGGCACGTTGTGGTCGGCGACCGCAAGCGTCGCATCGGGCCGCCGCACCTTGCGCTTGTTCATGCGCAGGCCCTCGAACGCCTGCGGGCTGGTGACTTCGTGCACCAGGTGGCGGTCGATGTAGATCAGGCAGGTGCCGTCCGGCTGGACGTCGACCAGATGGCTTTCCCAGATCTTGTCGAACAGGGTTCTCGGCTTGAGCATGGCCTTCTCTAGTTCATGTTGCCCGGCCCGGATGATGCTTCTCGACCTTCCGGGCCTTTTTCTTTTCCTTTTGGGCGGCCTTCTTCTCCGCCTTGGCCGCGGCGCGGGCCGCAGCCGCCTCCGCCGCCGCGGCGGACTCGGCCGTGGGCGGCGCCACGTCGGCTTCGGCCGCCGCCTCGCCGGCGACATAGCCCTCGCTCAGCTCCGCGATACGCGCCTTCTTGCCCGAGCGGTCGCGCAGGTAATAGAGCTTGGCCCGGCGCACGTCGCCGCGCCGGAGCACCTCGATCGCCGCGACCGACGGCGAATAGAGCGGAAACACGCGCTCGACCCCTTCGCCGTAGGAAATCTTGCGCACGGTGAAGGCGGAATTGACGCCGGCGTTCTTGCGCGCGATGCACACGCCCTCGAACTGCTGGAGGCGGGTGCGTTCGCCTTCCACCACCTTGACGCTCACCTTGAGGGTGTCGCCGGGGCGGAAGTCGGGCGCCGGGCGCTGGGCCGCGAGCTTGGCGAGCTGTTCCTGTTCGATTTTCTGCAGCAGGTTCATGGCACGTTTTCCTTGTCTACCTTGTCTAAATCCGTGGTCGTCCGAAGTCCGTCATTTGCCCGCGCGAGCGCGCCATAAATCGGGGCGGCGTTCGCGCGTGATCCGTTCCGCCTCGGCCGCGCGCCAGGCGCGGACCTTGTCGTGGTGGCCGGAGACGAGCACCTCCGGTACCGCGCGGCCCCGCCACACCTGCGGGCGGGTGTAGTGGGGATATTCGAGCAATCCTTGTTCGAAACTTTCCTCGGCGAGCGAGGCGTCCTTGCCGATCACGCCCGGCAACAGCCGCACGCAGGCGTCGAGCAGCGCGAGGGCGGCGGGCTCGCCGCCCGACAGCACGAAATCGCCGAGGCTGATTTCTTCCGGCCGGTGCGCCTCGATCGCGCGCTCGTCGATGCCTTCGTAGCGCCCGCACAGCAGCACGATTCCAGGCCCGTCGGCGAGCGCCCGCACCCGCGCTTGGTCGAGCCGTTGGCCGCGCGGAGTCAGGAACACGGGCGGCGCCTCGAACCCTTCGCGCGCGCGGGCGAGGCCTGCGTCGATCACGTCGGGACGCATTACCATGCCGGGCCCGCCGCCGAAGGGGGAATCGTCGACGGTGCGGTGCTTGTCCCCGGCGAAATCGCGGATGTCGATGGCTTCCAGCCGCCATTGCCCGCGCGCCAGGGCCTGGCCCGCGAGCGAAAAGCCGAGCGGCCCCGGAAACATCTCGGGGAACAGGGTCAAAACCCGCGCGGTCCAGGGGGCGCGCGGGCGAATCCCCGCGCGCGTATCAACGGTGTCTTGCGCGGCGGTCATCAGTGCTTACCCTTCTCGTTATGGGCGATCAATTCGGCCGGTTGCGTCAGCACGATTTTGCCCGCACGCAGATCGACGGTGGCGACCGCACCCGCCGGCCAGAGACCGCCTTCGATCTCCAGGATCGCGCCCGCACCGTAATCGCGGATCGCGCGCACGCGGCCCAACCCGCGTCCGCTTTCGTCCACGGCGTCGAGACCGATCAGGTCGCCCTGGTAGTATTCGCCCTCGGGCAGCGGCGGAAGCCGCTCGCGCGGAACGTAGAGCGCCATGCCCTTCAGTTTTTCGGCGGCGGTGCGATCCGTGACGCCCTTCAGGCGGACGACGGCGCCGCCCTCGGTTTCGGAAACGACCGAGAGAGCGAACGAGCGCTGGCCGGTTTCGTCCTCGACCGGTCCGTAGGCGGCGATGTCGCGGGCCCGCGTCGTGTAGGCGCGCACGCGCAATTCGCCCTTCAGTCCCTTGGCGCCGACGATGCGGCCAAGGCACACCCGGCCCGCACCCCCAAAATCCAACGAGGATCGGGTGGGGTTCGGCAGGGGTTGGCGTTGCGCGCGCGCGGACATGGCGGATATCCGAGGCCTCCTCAGCCGGCGGCCGGAGCTTCGGCGGCGGCCGCTTTGGCGGCTTCGGCGGCGGCCTTGAGGCGTTCCTGGGTCTTGGCGCGCGGCGCGCTCTTTTTCGGCTGCACGCGGATCGCCGGCTTTTCGCCGGCGCCGGCCTCGAACAGGAAGCGCTGGATGCGCTCGCTCGGGCGGGCGCCGAGGCCGAGCCAGTGCTTGATCCGCTCCAGCTTCAGGATGACGCGGTCCTTGGCGTCCTTGGGCAGCATCGGGTTGTAGGAGCCGAGCCGCTCGATGAACCGGCCGTCGCGCGGAAAGCGCGAGTCGGCGACGACGATGTGGAAGAAGGGGCGCTTCTTGGCCCCGGCGCGCGACATGCGGATTGTCAAAGCCATCGGGTGTGAGGTCCTTTCCTGGGTGGTGAGTGTCGTAAGCGTTCCGATAAACGTTCCTTCAGCGTCCGAAGGAGGGCGGACCGCCGAACCCGGGCGGCAGGCGTCCGCCCATGAGTCCGCGGCCGCCCATCTTGGCCGCCTGTTTCATCATCATGGCCGCCTGCTCGAACTGCTTGATCAGGCGGTTGACGTCCTGAACCGTGGTGCCGGAACCGGACGCGATGCGCCGCCGGCGCGAGGCGTTCAGCAGTCGGGGCTCGCGCCGTTCGGCGCGCGTCATGGAAAGAATGATCGCTTCCTGGCGCGCCAGCATCTTGTCGTCGACACGCGCGGCGGCGAGCTGGTTCTTGACCTTGGCGACGCCCGGCAGCATGCCGAGCAGGCCCTCGATGTTGCCCATCTTGCGGATCTGGCGGAACTGGTCGGCCATGTCCTGCAGCGTGAACTGGCCCTTCATCATCTTGGCGGCGAGCTTTTCGGCGTCTTCTTTCGCCACCACCTCGGACGCCTTTTCGACCAGGCCGACGATGTCGCCCATGCCGAGGATCGAGCCGGCGACCCGGCGCGGATCGAACGCATCGAGCGCGTCGAGCTTTTCGCCGGTGCCGATCAGCTTGATCGGGCAGCCGGTGACAGCGCGCAAACTGAGGGCGGCGCCGCCGCGCGCGTCGCCGTCGACGCGGGTCAGCACGATGCCGCTGAGCTTGACCCGCTCGTGGAACGCGCGCGCGACGTTGACCGCGTCCTGGCCGGTCATGGCGTCGGCGACCAGCAGCGTTTCGACCGGCTTGGCCGCGTCGCGCACCTCGGCCGCCTCGGTCATCATCGCTTCGTCGACGGCGAGGCGCCCGGCGGTGTCGAGCAGCACCACGTCGATCGCCTCGCGTCGCGCGGTTTCCAAGGCGCGCTTGGCGATGGCCACGGGACGTTCGCCGAGAACCGGCGCGAGCACGCGGATGCCGGTCTGGCTCCCGAGCTGGGCGAGTTGCTGCTGCGCCGCCGGACGATAGACGTCGAGGGACGCCATCAGGGTTTTCTTGCGCTCGCGCTTTTCGAGGCGGGCCGCGAGCTTGGCGGTGGTGGTAGTCTTGCCCGAGCCCTGCAGGCCGACCATCAGGATGGCGGCGGGCGGGTTGCCGGTGCGGATCGCGCTTTCGGTCGGGTCGCCGCCGCCGAGCGTCTCGACCAGGGCGTCGTGCACGATCTTCACCACCATCTGGCCGGGGGTAATGCTGCGGATCACGTCCTGGCCGACCGCGCGCTCGCGTACGCGGGCGAGGAAATCCTTGACCACCGGCAGCGCCACGTCGGCTTCGAGCAACGCGACGCGGACCTCGCGCAGGGCCTCGTCCACGTCGGATTCCGAGATCGCGCCGCGTTTGCGCAGGCGATCGAGGATACCGGTCAGTTTGGCGCTCAACGAATCGAACATGGCCGTCCTTAGGCAACAGAAAACGCCAGTGCGCGAAACTCGCGGACTGGCGGGGCCCCCAAATCCCTGGCCGGGGCCTTACGGGCGAAAGCGCGCGGACTCTAGGCGCGGCGGGCCCGGGCGTCAAGGTGGGCGGGGGAGGGCGGCTTGGCTTGATCGCGGCTTGGGGGTAGGCTCGGCGCATGGTCGAAACCGCTCAATTATCGCTGGTGCGCGAGTACAGGCGCCGGGCCGAAAAGGCCCTGCCGGGGCGCGTGGCGGAGGTCGTTCTTTACGGGTCGCGGGCGCGCAACGAGGCGCGCGCCGATTCCGATTGGGACGTCGCCGTATTCCTGCGCGGCGGCGCGACGGCGCGCGATCTGACCGCGCTCGCCGACGCGGCCTACGACCTGATCGAGGGCAGCGGCCAATTCATTCAGCCGGTGGCCGTGCCCTCGGAAGGGGCGGGCGCGGAGACGAGCTTCGCGCGGCGCGTCCGCGCCGAGGGCATTCCGGTGTGAGGGACGAAGCGGATCGGCGGCTGGCCAAGGCCCGTCGGCTGCTCGACCAGATCGTCCGCCTCGACGCGACCCTGTTGCCCGAACCGGTCATCCACGCGGCTTATTACGCCATGTTCCACGCAGCGACGGCGGTTCTGGTCGCGCGCGAAGGCGCCGCGCCGACGACCCATTCCGCTCTCATCGGCCGGTTCAGCCAATTGGCCCGGGCTGAGGGCGGAACGGCGCGGGACCACGGCCGCGCGCTCAACCGGGCCTTCGATCTCCGGCTCGCCGCCGATTACGGCGCCGAACCGGCCGGGCTCGCGGACGTCGCCCCGGAGGTCGTCCGCGACGCGGACGCCTTCGTCCGGTTTTGCGCCGAGTTGTGCAAAAACGAAACCCCTTGATCCGGCCCGGACGATGGTACGGTTGAGGGATTGCCGTCCGTATGCCAAGCCCGTGGACAGAGCCCCCGCCGCCGCCTAAGTAAGGCGGGCCATGGCCGCCGTCGAATTCCTGAAAATGCACGGGCTCGGCAACGACTTCGTCGTGCTCGACGCCCGCCACCGCGCGCTCGCGCTGACGGCCCAGGCCGCGCGGCGCATCGCCGATAGGCGTCTGGGCGTGGGTTGCGACCAGGTCATTCTCGTCCAGCCGCCCAAGAATACGCTCGCCGACGTCTCGGTCCGTTTTCTCAACGCCGACGGCGGCGAGGCGGGCGCCTGCGGCAACGGCTCGCGCTGTGTCGCCTCGCTGATCATGGGCGAAAAAAAGAGCGACCACGTGGTGCTGGAAACCGCCGCCGGGTTGCTCGACTGCGAGCGGGCGGAGGGCGCGATCGCGGTCGACATGGGCCCCGCCCGACTCGATTGGCGCGACATTCCGCTGAAAGAACCACGCGACACCCTTCATCTCGACATCGCGGCGGGTCCGCTCAAGGATCCGGTCGCGGTCGGCATGGGCAACCCGCATGCGGTTTTTTTCGTTGCCGACACGGACGCCGTCGACCTGGCGACCTTGGGTCCGCGAATCGAAAATCATCCGTTGTTCCCCGAGCGCACCAACGTCGAGGTTGCGCAAATCCTGTCGCCGACCGAAATCCGCCTCAGGGTATGGGAGCGCGGCGCCGGCATCACGCTCGCCTGCGGCTCGGGCGCGTGCGCGACCCTGGTGGCGGCGAGCCGGCGCGGGCTCGCCGGACGGCGCGCGAACCTCCGGCTCGACGGCGGAACGCTCGCGGTCGAATGGCTGCCCGACAACCACGTCCTGCTGAAGGGGCCGGTCGCGACCAGTTTTTCCGGCACGCTCGACACAAGCCTATTGGAAGGCGCCTGACGTGAATGCGCCGGATTTGAACCGCCCCCGCGTCGTCACTTTCGGCTGCCGGTTGAACGCGTTCGAATCGGAAGTGCTGCGCGAGCGCCTGGAGGGCGTGGGCGCAGACGCCATCGTCGTCAACACCTGTGCCGTCACCGCCGAGGCGACCCGCCAGGCGCGCCAGACGATCCGAAAGCTCAGGCGCGAAAACCCGTCGGCGCGCATCGTCGTCACCGGCTGCGCCGCCCAGGTGGACGCCGCAGCCTTCGCCGCCATGCCCGAGGTCGACCGCGTGGTCGGCAACCGCGCCAAGCTCGATCCGCGCGCGTTGTTCGCCGGCGAGCGGGTCAGCGTGCCCGACGTGATGGACGGAATGCCCGTGCCGGCGGCGACGCCCGCGCGCTTCCGCGCCCGGGCGCGCGCGTTCCTGCAAATCCAGCAGGGGTGCGATCATCGTTGCACTTTCTGCATCGTGCCGTTCGCACGCGGCCCCTCGCGGAGCGTGCCGCTGGACGCGGTCGCCGAACGGGCGCGCGCGCTGGTTGCCGCCGGCCACGTCGAGGTGGTGCTGACCGGGGTCGACATTTCGTCCTGGGGCGCGGATTTGACCGGCCGTCCAGCCCTCGGCGCGCTGGTGCGTGGGCTTCTCAGGGCTGTGCCGGAGTTGAGGCGGCTTAGGCTTTCGTCCCTCGATCCGGCGGTGATGGACGACGATCTGTTCCGCGCGCTCGCCGAGGAAGAACGCCTGATGCCGCATCTTCACCTCAGCCTGCAATCCCTCGACGACCTGATCCTGAAACGCATGAAACGCCGCCACGGCCGCAAGGACGCCGCCGCGTTCGTCGCGCGCGCGCGCGCCGTACGACCCGAAGCGACGTTCGGCGCCGACCTGATCGCCGGCTTTCCGACCGAAAGCGCGGCGATGTTCGAAAACACGGTACGAGGCGTTGCCGAACTGGACCTGACGTTCCTGCACGTTTTTCCCTATTCGCCCCGTCCCGGCACGCCGGCCGCGCGCATGCCCGAGGTGCCGACGGCGGTCCGCAAGGCACGCGCGCGGGTTTTGCGCCGATGGGGCGAAGCGGCCCTGGCGCGATTCCTGCGGTCCCGCGTCGGCGCCGTCGCCGAGGTGTTGGCGGAGAATGACGGCACCGGCCGCGCGACCGATTGGACGCCGGTCCGGCTCGCCTTCGCCGCGCCCGAAGGCGCGGTGGTGAGAACGCGGCTCGCGCGCGTCGACGGCGACGTACTGGTCGGGGAATCCGCCGCGTGAGCGAGACCGGCTGGCTAGCCAAACTGCGCCAAGGGCTTGGTCGCTCGTCGGCCAGGCTGGCTGAAAGCCTCGGCGGAATTTTGCGCCGCAAGCTCGACGCGGCGGCGCTCGGCGAGATCGAGGACGCGCTGATCGCCGCCGACCTCGGCCCCAGGGTCGCGGCGAAACTGGTCGCCGCGCTCGCCAAGTCGGACGCGAACGACCCGGAGGCCGCCCGCGCGCGGCTCGCCGGGGACATCGCCGCCATTCTCGCTCCCGTCGCCAGGCCGCTCGCGCCCGATCCGGCGCGAAAGCCCCATGTGATTTTGGTCGCGGGGGTCAACGGCTCGGGCAAAACCACCACCATCGGCAAGCTCGCCAAATCGTTTCGCGACCAGGGCCGCTCGGTGCTGCTCGCGGCCGGCGACACCTTCCGCGCCGCCGCCATCGAGCAGTTGCAGGTTTGGGGCGAGCGTGCGGGCGTTCCGGTGATCGCGGGCCCGTCGGGGGGCGATGCCGCCGCGCTCGCCTTTTCCGCCTTCGAACGGGCCAAGAAGGAAGGAACCGATGTGCTGCTGATCGACACCGCCGGCCGCTTGCACACCAAGAACGACCTGATGGCCGAATTGCGGAAGATCGCGCGCGTCCTGAAAAAACTCGATCCGGACGCGCCGCACGACGCCCTGCTGGTGATGGACGCCGGCATCGGCCAGAATGCGCTTCGCCAGGTCGCGACTTTTAGCGAGATGATCGACGTGACCGGGCTCGTGGTCACCAAGCTCGACGGCACCGCCAAGGGCGGCGTGGTGGTGGCGTTGGCCGAGGAATTCGCCATTCCGATCCGGGCGATCGGCGTCGGCGAGGGAATCGAGGATTTGCGCCCGTTCGATCCGCGCGCCTTCGCCCGCGCGCTGCTCGATTTGCCCGAGTAGGAATTCCTTGTCCCTGCAATTCGGCCTCGCGGTGTTGGTCTTGTTCGCCGCGTTCGCGCACGCGGCCTGGAACGCGCTGATCAAGTCGAGCGGGGATTCGTTCCTCACCTTTTCCATGCTGCGCGCGGTCGCTTTCGTCGGCGGCGTCACGGGCGCCGCGTTGCTGCCGTTGCCGGACGCGGCGGCGTGGCCTTATCTCGCCGCCACCGCGGTGGTGCATAACATCTATTATCTCCTGCTCCTCTATTCCTACCGGCACGGAGACTTGAGCTTGGTTTATCCGATCGCGCGCGGTGCGGCGCCGATGCTGGTGGTCGCCGCCGCCGTGCCGTTCGCGGACGAGGTTCCCGGCCTCGGCGGCGCGCTCGGGATCGCGCTGGTGACGCTGGGGATCCTGGCGCTCGCTTTCGCGCGCGGAATTCCCAAGGGCGCCGACGGCCGCGCCATCGCGCTCGCGCTGGCAACCGCCCTTTCGGTCGTCGCCTACACCCTGATCGACGGGCTCGGGGCGCGCGCATCGGGCGACGCCATCGCCTACGCCGCGTGGCTGTTTCTGTTCGAAAGCGTGCCGTTCGTGGTTTACGCGCTCGGCTGGCGGTGGGCGGATTTCGTCCCCCACGCCAAACGCGAATGGCCTCGCGGCCTCGCGGGCGGCCTCTTGATGATGCTGACCTACGGCATCGTGATTTACGCGTTTACCCACGGTGCACTCGCCTACGTCTCGGCGCTCCGTGAAACTTCGGTCCTGTTCGCCGCGATTATCGGAACTTTTCTATTGAAAGAATCCTTCGGGCCCCGGCGTATCGCCGCGGCCGGTGCCATCGTTGCCGGGATTCTCCTGATGCAGATCGGCGGGTAGACGCTATCGCGGCGGGCCTATCCGGTCTTTGTGCATCGAAACCAATAAATGTACGTTATGAGCCCAGGACGGATCATCTCCAACAGTCGTCCCAGATTCGCGATCAGGGGATAAACGAAGCCGAGATGAACGATCTTGCCGAAGCGGCGAAATGCGCGCTGCGGCACCATGATATCGCAGCCGGATTCTCGGTATCCCAACTCCCTCGCACCTTCTCGAACTTCCACTATAGTATTGTGAAGGCCAGCCTTGTCTACGATCTGCACCACAACGAATAAGCCGCCGTCAACGAGTTTTGACGCGGCAGCTTTCAGGAAACGCAGATGCAGGGCCGGATCGGCGGCTCGCGAAAACGGATAAAATTCGCGAGCGTGAATAAGCCGCAAACTATTTGCCGAAAACGTGGAAAGATCATCGGCCGAGCCGGCAATAAATTTGCAAGAACGGTATCGGCTGGCCGCCGCACCAACGATCATATCGTCAATATCGATTCCGTACGTTGGAGTCATTTGAGCCGCGGCGAGAGCGGCCGTGACCGTTCCGGGTCCCGAGCCGATGTCGAGTACGGTGCCTTTATCGGGTAAATGCAGACTCGCCAGATGGAGTGCAAGGTTTTCGGCGTATAGGCGCGCATAGGTGTCGTCGATGATGGCATGGGCCCCAATGAGATTGGGAGCACTGCCATCGGCGTATCGGCGGTAGGCATCGTATACGCCGACTCGATTCGTGACGTCGTTACGGATATTTTCAGGATAGACCCAATCAGGGCGTATGGGAGTCATGATGATTCATTCAGTTGTGGATCAGCCGAACGCCTTAATCCCAAAATCTTGAGATGAATAATAGGGAAGCGCCTGCTTTCGGGACATCCAATTTTTCGCCATTAATCCCGATGCGGCGAAATATGGGAATTTATACAGGAGGTATGTTATAACCCTCATGTTGTCTAAAATGACCATCTCCCCCGCCGAGGCGCTTCGCTGGCAGCTCGAGGCCGGCGTCGACGAAACCGTAGCCGCGATTCCGGTGAATCGTTTCGCGTCGCGCGAAGACGCGCCTCCCGATGTGACGGGCGAAAACAACGGTGAGTTGCCCTCGCCGCCGCCCGGGGATCCGCCCTGCGACGGGCCCGGCGACATGCCGCCGCCCCTGCCATTGCCCGCGCTGTCGTCTGCGTTAGCGCCAATTGACGACGCGGTCGGGCGCGCGGTCGCGCTCGCGGCGGGCGCGGCCACGATCGAGGACCTGCGCGCGGCGCTCGCCGCCTTCGACGGCTGTCCCTTGAAGCGCACCGCGACCAACCTCGTCTTCACCGACGGCAATCCGCAAGGCGCGGTCCTGTTCGTCGGCGAAGCGCCGGGCGCGGAAGAAGACCGCCAAGGCCTGCCGTTCGTCGGCCCGAGCGGACGGCTCCTGGACCGCATGCTCGCCTCGATCGGCCTCGACCGGACGCGCGTGTGCATTTCCAACACGGTGTTCTGGCGCCCGCCCGGCAACCGCACGCCGACCACGGTCGAGATGGCGGTGTGCATGCCGTTCCTGGAGCGCCTGATCGAATTGATGGATCCGCGCGTGCTGGTGACTCTGGGCGGCCCGGCGGCGAAATCGGTGTTGGGCGAGTCTGCGGGCGTGAGCAAGTTGCGCGGGCGCTGGTTCGCCTACGCCTCGCCCCGCCTGGCGCGGCCGATCCCGGCGACCGCCATGTTCCACCCCGCGTATCTGCTGCGGACCCCGGCGCAGAAGCGCGACGCTTGGCGCGATCTTCTGATGCTGCGGCGCAAGCTCGACGAGTCTTAACCATTCCCGCGCGAAGCCCGAGTTGCCGCCCGCTCGACGATTGGTCTATAAATTTCCGGTCTCGCTCTTGGGAGTAGCCGTGGCCCGACCGTTTTGTCGCCACTTAGCGATCGTCGCGCTCGTCGCCTTCGCCGGCATCGGCGTTGCGCGCGCGGACCAGATGTCCGTGGGCACGGACGAGAATGCCGCCCCGTTCGAGGTGGCGCCGCAGGATTTGGGGCCGATCCTGCCCAAGATTCTCGCGCCCGCGACGGTCGATCTCTACACGCGCATTTTCGAGCTTCAGGAAGAGGCTCAATGGGCCGAGGCCGATCGCTTGATCGCCAAGCTCGACGACAAGATCCTGCTCGGCCATGTGCTCGCCCAGCGCTACCTCCATGCCCGTTGGCGCGCGTCTTATAAGGACTTGAAGGCGTGGCTCGACCAATACGCCGATCATCCGGGCGCCGAGCAACTCTACAAGCTCGCGAAATCCCGCCAGCCGCGCGGCGCGGCGCCGCCCGCCGCGCCGCAAGGGGCGCCGCCTTCGTCGGCCGCGCCCGATGCGCTCGCGCTCGAGCGGCGCGAGGCGACGCCCACCCAACGCAAGAGCGCCGACGCGGTCGGCGCCCAAGTGCGCACCCATGTGCGCAAGTCGGCGCCGCAGACGGCGGCCAAGGTGCTCGACGGCCCGGAAGCCAAACGGCTCGGCCCGCTCGCCTTCGACAGCGCGCGCGTGCACGTCGCGCAAGGGTTCTTCAATCTCGGCCGCGACGAGGAAACGCTCGCCTACGCGGCGCCGGCCATGCGCTCGCTCCGGCATATTCCCGAGGCCGGCTGGCTGGCCGGCCTGGCTTCCTGGCGGCTGGAGCGCCACGCCGATGCCGCGCGCTATTTCGCGGCGACGGCCGAGGTCGCCGACAACGCGTGGCTTGCCTCGGGCGCCGCGTTCTGGGCGTCGCGCGCCTATCTGGTCGGGCGCGAGCCGGAACGGGTGATCCCTTGGCTCGAACGCGCGGCGGCGCATCCGCGCACGTTTTACGGATTGCTCGCCGGGCAATTGCTCGGCAAGCCAATGCCGTTCCAATGGGCGGAACCGGACTTGGAGCGCGGCCTGATCGCGCGCTTGGTCGAGGTGCCAGCCGGACGGCGCGCGGTGGCCCTGGTTCAGGTCGGCGAGGATCGCCGCGCCGAGCGCGAGTTGCGCCGCCTCAGCGGCACCGCCGACGACAAACTTGCCCACGGCATACTTGCGCTCGCCGCGCGCGCCGATATGCCGGCGCTGTCCTTGCGGCTCGACCGCCAGCTGTTTCCCAAGGGCGGCGGATGGATGAGCGCGGCCTATCCGTTGCCGAGCTGGGAGCCGGAAAACGGCTTTCGCGTCGATCCGGCGCTGATCTACGCCCTCATTCACCAGGAATCGGCCTTCAACCCCGAGGCGCGCAGTTGGGCGGGCGCAAGCGGCCTGATGCAGATCATGCCGCGCACCGCGAGCCACGTCGCCCAGGACAAGGCCTACCACCGCGGCGCCAAGCGCAAGAAGCTGTTCTCGCCCGAGGTCAACCTGACCCTTGGCCAGCGCTACCTCGAAACCCTGATCCGCGATCCCGGCATCGCGGGCGATCTCTTCTTCATCGCTGCCGCGTGGAACGGCGGGCCCGGCAATCTCGCCAAGTGGTGGCGGAAATCGGACCACCGCAACGATCCGCTGCTGTTCATCGAAAGCATCCCGTCGCGCGAAACCCGCATTTTCGTCGAGCGGGTGATGGCCAATTTGTGGATCTACCGCCACCGCCTCGGCCAGGATTCGCCCTCGCTCGCGCACCTCGCGGAGGGGAACTGGCCGACCTATGTCGCGCAGGCGGGTGGCGCGGCCAGCAGTTACGCGAGCGCGGAGTAGCGGCGGTCTTTCCCGCGCGGAGGGTCATAAAAATGTCCAAAATCGAAGGCGACCGCCCGTTCCTTTCCGTCAACATCGCGGTGCTGACGGTATCCGACACGCGTACCGCCGCCGACGACCGCTCCGGCCAGACGCTGGTCGAACGCATTGCCGCCGCCGGGCACAAGGTGACGCGGCGCGAAATCGTCAAGGACGAGATCCCGCTGATCGTCGCCCAGCTGCGCCAATGGATCGCGGCGACGGACGTGGACGTGATTCTCGCCACCGGCGGCACCGGCGTCACCGGGCGCGACGTGACGCCCGAGGCGTTCCGCCAGGTGATCGAGAAGGAAATCCCCGGTTTCGGCGAGTTGTTCCGCTGGCTCAGCTACCAGAAGATCAAGACCTCGACCATCCAGTCGCGCGCGCTCGCCGGCGTCGCCGAGGGCAAGTATCTGTTCGCTCTGCCGGGCTCGCCCGGCGCCTGCCGCGACGCCTGGGACGACATATTGCGAGAGCAGCTCGATTCGCGCCACAAGCCCTGCAACTTTGTCGAGCTGATGCCGCGCCTCAAGGAGCACCTGAAGTAGCGGCGCGCGCCGCCGGCGGAGCCGGCTTATTCGTTTTTTGCGCGCGTGCGCGCGAACGCGGCGCCGTCGTCCACGTCATCGAGGACCGGCAGCATCGGTGCGATTTTGAACCGCGCGGGATTCGCGCCGCGGAGGTTGGCAAGCGTGTCGGCGAGCGCGTGCGGGCCGGACCAGCGTACGTTCCCGAAAACGTCGGCGGGGGGCGGTTCGCGAAACCCCACCAGCCAGTAGCCGCCGTCGGCGGCGGGTCCGAACACGGCGTCGTGACTTGCGAGTCGGCGAAAGGCTAAAGCGATGTGCGCGGGCTTGATGCCCGGAATGTCGGCACCGATCAAAACGGCCGCACCCGGTGGAACGCACGCGAAAGCGCGCGCCATGCGCTGGCCCAGGTCGCCACGTCCTTGCCCGATCACCGTCGTGCCCCGGGGGCGGGAGCGAAAGCCGCGCCGGGCGCGGTCGGGCGTCACCGCTAGCCACGTTTGCCAGCGTCGGTCGCGCCCGAGACGGCGCACGAGCCGCTCAAGCGCCCGCCGATAGAACGTCCAGGCGGCGAGGCGACCGACGTCCCGCGCCAATCGCGTTTTCACCGCGCCGTAGCGCGGCGCCTTGACGAGTAGGATCAAGCGGCGGGGAGGCTTAGCCATAGATTTTGGCGATGGCCGCGGGCGGAACGCCGAGAAGGTAAAGCGCGAGACAAAAGAGGTTACGCATCGGCCGGCGGATGAAACCGCCTCGACGGTAACGCTCGGCCGAGGTGACGACCTCGGCGTCGAGCCGGACGAGCCGGCGCTTCCCGAGGCGGCGGACCAGATCGACGTCCTCCATGATCGGGATCGCGGCGTAACCGCCGACCTGGGCGTAAAGCGCGCGCGCGAGCAGCAGGCCTTGGTCGCCGTAGGGTAAGCCCAAAATGCGCGCGCGCCAGTCGGCGAGGCGCTCGATCCGCTGCGCCGCCGGGCGCGGATCGTCGAGGCGGAGGCGAAAGTATCCCGCGCGCTCGCGGTTGGCGGGATCGGCGGTGAAGCAGGCAACGGCCTCGGCGACGCCCGCCCCGGGCAGCGTATCGGCGTGCAGGAACAGGAGCCAATCGCCGCGCGCCGCGTCGGCGCCCATGCCGAGTTGCCGGCCGCGCCCGCGCGGTGAGGCCACCATGCGCGCGCCCAGGTGCTGGGCGAGCGCGCCCGTGTGATCGGGCGAATGGGCGTCGGCGACGACGATGTCGCCAACGATATCGAGGGCTTGCCAAGCGGCGAGAGTGGCAGGCAATCGCGCCGTTTCGTTCCAGGTGGGAATGACCAAGCTCAACATGACCGGACAATGCCAGCCGTGAAGGACGTTCTTGAAATGTTCTGCATGGTTGGGGTAAGGTGCCCGGCATGGACGACGCGCTTCCCGATCTTCCGCGCCCAAATCTTCCTCGTAGGGGCCGCGGCGCGGTCAGCAACCCGACCGGGCGCTACGAGCCGGAAACGCGCCACGCGATCCACGACGGTTGGGACATCGCCGACGACGCGCCGCCCTTGCGCACCACGGTGACCGAGGAAACGCCGCGCACGGCCATCGCCTACAACGATTCCCCCGACATTCCGTTCGACCGCTCGATCAATCCCTATCGCGGCTGCGAGCACGGCTGCGTCTATTGCTACGCGCGTCCCAGCCACGCCCGCTTCGGCCTCTCGCCCGGGCTCGATTTCGAATCGCGCCTGTTCGCCAAGAAGAACCTGGCCGACGTTCTGGTGCGCGATCTCGCCAAGCCCGGCTACGCGCCCCGCACCATCACGCTCGGGGCCAACACCGATCCCTACCAGCCGATCGAGCGCGTTCGGCGCGACACCCGCGCGGTGCTGGAAGTGCTGTCGGCGTGCGCGCATCCGGTGGTCATCATCACCAAGTCCCAGCTGGTGCTGCGCGATCTCGACATCCTCGCCGACATGGCGGCGCGCAACCTGTGCGCGGTCGGCGTTTCCGTCACCACCCTCGATCGCGAATTGGCGCGCAAGATGGAGCCGCGCGCCGCGACGCCCTCCCGACGGATCGAGACATTGCGCGCGTTGAACGCGGCGGGCGTGCCGACCATGGTGATGGCGGCACCCATGATCCCGTTCCTCAACGATTGGGAGTTGGAGCGCATTTTGGCGGCGGCGGCCGAGGTCGGAACACGCGAAGCCGGTTACGTGCTGCTGCGCCTGCCCCTGGAACTGAAGGATTTATTCAGCGAATGGCTGGACGCGCACGCGCCCGGCAAGGCCAGGCACGTGCTCAACCA
>VGZQ01000072.1 GCA_016872535.1 Rhodospirillales bacterium
CGCGTCATCGGCGATCCGTTCTTCTCGCCGCGCAAGCCGACCTTGATGTTCAACGGCTACGAGGAGGACGTGGCGCACCTCTACAAGGGCATGGACCTCGCCAAGCTCTATTAGGCTTCCGTCCTGGCGGGTTATGCTCGCCCCCGGCATGTCCCGCTTCGCCAAGCCGCCCATCGCGAAAGCGATCGTTTTTGTCCTGTGCCTCGCGCCGCTCGCGTGGCTCGCCCATCGCGGCCTGACGGCGGGCTTCGGCGCGCACCCGCAGGAATACGTCAACCGCTTCCTCGGCGACTGGGCGCTCCGTTTTCTCCTGATCGCGCTTGCCGTGACGCCGCTCCGCCTGATCGGCGGCTGGCCGCAGCTCGCGCGCTTTCGCCGCATGATCGGGCTTTACGCCTTCTTCTACGCGACTCTCCACGTGCTGAGCTACGTGGTCGCCACCCATTTCTTCGACTGGGCGGAAATCCTGAAGGACATCGTCAAGCGCAACTACATCACCGTCGGCATGGTGGTGTTCGCGATCCTGCTGCCGATGGCGGCGACCTCGACCGCCGGCATGGTCAAGCGCCTCGGCCCCAAGCGCTGGCAGGCGCTGCATCGCCTCGTCTATCTCGCCGGCATCGGCGGAGTGTTCCACTTCTTCATGATGGTCAAGGCCGATTGGCGCGAACCCCTGCTCTACGCCCTGATCCTCGCCTTCCTGCTCGGCTACCGGGTCTATCGACGCGCGCGCCGATTTTCCAATCCGGGCAAGTCTTCGTTCGGAACTTAACCCCTCCAAAGGAGGGATATGATCGAAAATATTACATTTTTCATTTCGCCCGAATAAGGGAATAAGGGTAGAATACGCTTAATCAAAACAGAACCATATTTGCGATCAAGTTTAGGGAGCGCGGGATGACTTCCCAGGGCAGCGCTTCATTGGCGCAACGTTTCGTGGCGCTGGCATTTTGCCGCGCCGACGCGTTGTTCGAGTTGGACGATCGACAAAACGTCGTCTTTGCCGCCGGCGCAACGGACCGTCTCCTCGGAAAGGCGCCCGACGCACTCAAAGGCATCCCCTTCAAGGGCTTGTTCACGGATAAAGGCGGCGCCCTGATCGCCGACCTGCTCGCGGGCGCGGGCGCCCAGGGGCGGATCGACGATGTGATGCTGGAAATGCCGCTTGCCAGCGGCGCGATTGCCCAGGTGGCCTTGGCCGGGTACCGGGCCGCCGATTTCGACGGTCATTTTTTTGTCGCTCTGAAAGTGGCGCCCCGTCGAATCATCGACACCTCGCGCGCCCCGATCGCGCGCGACTCCGAAACGGGCCTCATGGCCAAAAACGAATTCGCCGCCGTCGCCGCCGAGCGGATCAAGTCCATGCAGGACGCCGGCCAGAAGACCAAGGTGACCATGGTCAACGTCGCCAACCTAGAAAATTTGCGCGGCGAAATACCCAAGGGCGCGCACGAGAATGTCCTCAAGGCCATCGGCGGCGTCTTGAATCGCTATTCCGTGGGCGGCGACACCGCCACCCGGATCGACGGGGAAAATTTCGGTTTCGTGCACGGCGATAACGTGGACATCCCCGCGGTCAACCAGGAAATGTTGGCCGCCACGTGCCAAGTCCACTCCGCCGCCGCCCAACTCAAATCCAAGACCAGCACCATCGAAATCGATCCGGCGGCGTTGACCGAGGATCAAATCGTCAAGGCTTTGATCTACTCGATGCGAACCTTTTCCAAGAATCCCAGCGCGGTCGAGAACAAGAGCATGAGCAGTTTGCTCGAAAGCCGGGTCACCGAAACCATGAAAATGGTCGAAACTTTCCAGGCCATCTGCCGAACCCGGAATTTCGACCTGGTTTACATGCCGATCTGCCATCTGAAGACGCACCAAGTACACCACTTCGAGGCGCTGACCCGCTTCCGCGAGGGCGGCAAGAAAGGCACCTCGTCACCCTATGAAATGATTACCTTGGCCGAAGAAATGGGCATCGTTGCCGAATTCGACCTAGCGGTTACCCGCAAGGCCATCGACTTCGCGGTGAAGAGCGCCCTCGCCGGCTTGCCGCCGATCGCGGTCAATATTTCCGGCCATTCGATCGGCAACGCGGATTTCAACGCCACGATCCTCTCTCTTCTCGGCAGCGCCACCAACATCGCCGGCAAAATCATGTTCGAGATCACCGAATCGTCCGAGATCAAGGATTTGGAAGGCGTCAACCGCGCGATCCAAGGATTCCGCAAAAAAGGATTCAAGATGGCGCTCGACGATTTCGGCGCGGGCGCGGCCAGCTTCGATTACCTCAACACGCTGGACGTGGACACGGTCAAGTTCGACGGCCCCGTCGTCAAGCGCGCCTATGCCACCGACAAGGGACGGGCGTTCCTCGCCTCGATGGCGACGTTGTGCAACAGCATGGGTATCGAAACCATCGCCGAAATGGTCGAGGACGAACCGCTGGCCAAGTTCCTGGCCGGTTGCGACGTCCATCTGGGCCAGGGCTATTATTTCGGCAAGGCCGACGCCGATCCGGCGTTTTTTTTGTCGCAAAACAGGGCCCGGGTCGTAAACGCCTGATCGGGAGCGTTTCCGGCGCGCTTAGAGTATGATCCGACCAAATAGGATCATACTCTAGATGCCTCAGTGCGCCTCGTCCCAGTTGGCGCCGCGGCCGACATCCACCACCAGCGGCACGCCGTCGAGATGGGCGGCGCTTTCCATGATCTTCTTCGCCACCTCGGCGGTCGCGTCGACCTCGGCCGCCGGCACCTCGAACACCAGCTCGTCGTGGACCTGGAGCAGCATGCGCGCCTTGAGCCTGGCCTTGGCGAGCGTGGCGGGCAGCCGCGTCATGGCGCGCTTGATGATGTCGGCGGCGCCGCCCTGGATCGGCGCGTTGATGGCGGCCCGTTCGGCGAAGCCGCGCAGCGCCTGGTTTTTGTCGTTGATGCCGCGCACGTGGCATTTGCGCCCGAACAGCGTGGTAACGAAGCCCCGGCGGCGGGCCGCGGCCTTGGTGCGCTCCATGTAGTCGCGGATGCCGGGATAGCGCTCGAAGTAGGCGTCGATGTAGCGCGCCGCTTCCTCGCGCGGGATCGAGAGCTGGCGCGCGAGCCCGAAGGCCGAGATGCCGTAGATGATGCCGAAATTGATCGCCTTGGCGCGCCGGCGCACGTTGGCGTCCATGCCCTTCATCGGCACGCCGAACACCTGGGACGCGGTCATGGCGTGGATGTCGTGGCCCTGGCGGAACGCTTCCTTGAGCGCGTCGATGCCGGCGACGTGGGCCAAGAGGCGCAGCTCGATCTGCGAGTAATCCGCCGACACCAGCCGCCAGCCCTTGTCGGCGACGAAGGCGCGGCGGATCTTGCGCCCTTCGTCGGTGCGGATCGGGATGTTCTGCAGATTGGGATCCGACGACGACAGCCGCCCGGTCGAGGCGACGGCCTGCGCATACGACGTGTGCACCCGCCCGGTGTCGGGATTGATTTCGGCGAGCAGCGCGTCGGCGTAGGTGCTCTTGAGCTTGGCGAGCTGGCGCCATTCGAGCACGCGGGCGGGCAGTTCGTGGCCGGCGGCGGCGAGGTCTTCGAGGGTCTCGGCGTCGGTGACGTAGGCGCCGGTCTTGGCTTTCTTGCCCCCGTCGAGCTTCATCTCGTCGAACAGGATTTCGCCCAACTGCTTCGGCGAGCCGACGTTGAATTCGCGGCCCGCCAGGCGGTGAATGTTCCCTTCGAGATGGGCGAGGCGCTTGGCGAAATCGTCGCTCAGGTCCTTCAGGACCCCGGCGTCGACCTTGATTCCTTCCCGTTCCATCGCCGCCAGCACCGGCACCAGCGGGCGTTCGAGCGTTTCGTAGACCGTGACCAAATGTTCGGCCGCAAGGCGCGGCTTCAGAACCCGGTGCAGGCGATAGGTGACGTCCGCGTCCTCGGCGGCGTAGGCGAGCGCCTTGTCGAGCGGCACGCGGTCGAAGGTGATCTGGGATTTGCCGCTGCCGGTCACGTCGGAAAATGTGATCGTCTTGTGGCCGAGATGCAGCTCGGACAATTCATCCATGCCGTGGCCGTGGAGACCGCCTTCGAGCACGTAGGAGAGCAGCATGGTGTCGTCGAACGGCCGGATGGCGATGCCGTGGCGAGCGAGCACCTGCATGTCGTATTTTATGTTTTGCCCGATCTTGAGGACGGTCGCGTCTTCCAGCAGCGGCTTCAGGAGCGCGACGGCGCGCTTCAGGGGAATCTGCATCGGCGCGTCCCCGTGCGCCGACTTGCCGCCGCCGTCGCCGAGATCGAACGCGCCTTGAGCGGCGGCGCCGACGTGGCCGAGCGGGATGTAGCACGCGCGCCCGTCAGGCAATCCGAGCGAGACGCCGACCAATGCCGCGCGGAAGGGATCCAAGGACGTAGTTTCGGTGTCGACCGCAACCCGGCCCGCCTCGGTCGCCGCCGCGATCCAGCGCGCGAGCGCCGCTTCGTCCTGCACCAGCTCGTACAGCTTGGGATCGGGCTTGCCGCCAGGATCGAGGATTGGCGCCTCGGGGATCGGCGCCGGCGCTTCCCGAGTTTCGGCTTTTTCTTTTTCCTTTTTTTCTTTCTTCTTCGGTTCAGGCAAGGCGCCGAGGTCGAGGTTGTGGCGACTGGCGACCCGGGCGGCGATGGAACGGAAGTTCTGCTCGGCCAGGAACGCGAGCAATTTCGGCCAGTCGGGCGGGCGTTTCTTGAGCACCGCCAAACCGCCCTTGACCGGCACGTCGTCCTTGAGGCGCACCAGTTCGCGGCTGACGCGGGCGTCCTCGGCGTGCGCGACCAGGGCCTCGCGCCGTTTCGGCTGGGCGATCTCGCCCGCGCGCGAAAGCAGCGTGTCGAGATCGCCGTATTTTTCGATCAGTTCGGCCGCGGTCTTGACCCCGATGCCCGGCACCCCGGGCACGTTGTCGGTCGAATCGCCGGCGAGAGCCTGCACGTCGATCACCTTTTCCGGGCCGACGCCGAACTTCTCCTTGACCTGCTCCGGCCCGATGGTCCGGTTCTTCATGGCGTCGAGCATGACGACGCCGGGGCCCACCAGCTGCATCAGGTCCTTGTCCGAGGAGACGATGGTGACCTGATGCCCGGCCTCGCGCGCGAGCCGGGCGTAGGTGGCGATCAGGTCGTCCGCCTCGAAGCCCTCGATCCCCAGTTCGGCCACGTTCATGGCGCGCACCGATTCGTGGACGAGGGCGAACTGCGGCACCAGTTCCTCGGGCGGGTCGGGCCGGTGCGCCTTGTAATCGGGGTAGAGGTCGTTGCGGAACGTGCGCCGCGCCCGGTCGAACACCACCGCCACGTATTCGGCGTCGGCGTCCTCGATCAGCTTCAACAGCATGTTGACGAAGCCGTAGACGGCGTTGACCGGCGTTCCGTCCGGGCGCGTCATCGGCGGCAGCGCGTGGAAGGCGCGGAAGATGAACCCCGAACCGTCGATCAGGAAGACATGCGGCGGTCTTGCGCGCGCCGAGCGCACGACATCCGGCTTATGCGCGGCCTTGGGCTTCGCGGCCACCGCCTAGTGCCCCGCGTCGGCGGAGGCGCCTTCGGCCAGCACGAAGCGCCGGCTGCAATAGGGACAGACGATTTCGCCCGAAGAGCCGATGCGCAGGAACACCCGGGGATGGCCGAGAGATCCGTTGCCGTCGCAGGCGACCGCCGGCGTATCGACCGTGATCGTGTCCGCATCGCGCGCCAGGGTGTCGTTCATCGGCCTTGTCCGGAGCGTTTCTCTTTCGGATGATGGCGCCCGATGATAGCGGATCGTCCCCCATATTCAATGATCGCGTTCAACAACCGCATTCAATGACCGAACCGTCCCTGCCCGACTTCGCCATCGAGACCGAGAACCTCTCGAAGACCTACGCCGGCGCCAACGGGCGGGGCGGGCGCGCGGCGCTCGACGCGGTCGGCCTCAAGGTCCCGCGCGGGTCGTTCTTCGGCTTGCTCGGTCCCAACGGGGCGGGCAAATCGACCCTCATCAACATCCTGGCCGGGCTGGTGGTGAAAACTTCCGGCGCGGCGCGGGTCTGGGGCTACGACATCGAGGCCGAGATGCGAAGCGCGCGCGCCTCGATCGGCGTGGTGCCGCAGGAGCTGAACATCGATCCGTTCTTCACGCCGCGCGAGCTGCTGGAACTGCAGGCCGGGCTCTACGGCGTGCCGAAACCTAAGCGCCGCACCGACGCCATCCTGGAGGCGGTCGGCCTCGCCGACAAGGCCAACGCCTACGCCCGCGCGCTGTCGGGCGGGATGCGAAGGCGCCTGCTGGTGGCCAAGGCGATGGTGCACGCGCCGCCGGTGCTGGTGCTGGACGAGCCGACCGCCGGCGTCGACGTGGAACTCCGCCGCCAGCTATGGGATTACGTGCGCGGGCTCAACGCGCGCGGCACCACCATCCTGCTCACCACCCATTACCTCGAGGAAGCCGAGGCGCTCTGCGATTCCATCGCCATCATCAACCGCGGCCGGCTGATCGCGTGCGAGGCGAAGGAGACGCTGCTCCGCCGCCTCGATTCCAAGGAGATGACCGTCATCCTCGCCGCGCCGGTGGGCCGCGTCCTGCCCGAGCCGCTCAAGCCGTTCCACGTCGAGAACCCGGCGCCCGACCGGCTGGTGTTCCATTACCCGCCGAGCCGGGTCGACGGCGGCGCGATCCTGGCGGCGGTGCGCGAGGCGGGCCTGGCCATCCGCGACGTGTCGACGCGCGAAGCGGACCTCGAGGACATTTTCCTCACCCTGACTCGTTCGGGAGAAGAGAAGCGATGACCCCCCCTCACCCAGCTTCGGATAAGGCGCGGGCTGACGCCCGCGCCAACCCTTCGCAACCCTCTCCCCCCGCGAGTGGCGGGGGGAGAGGGAAGGGTGAGGGGGGTAATCCCATTCGACCGCGCCATGTTCTAGGCGCGTTGCTTCTGCTCCTCGCCGGTTGCGCGCCGATCGTCGAGCTTCCGGGTCCGGCCGCGTATCCGCCGCGCTTGCACGATTATTTCTTCCACGCCGCCGACGGCGCCGCGCTGCCGTTCCGCGTCTGGATGCCGGACGACGCGCGGCCGAAGGCGGTGGTCGTCGCGCTGCACGGGTTCAACGATTATTCCAACTTCTTCGACGCGCCGGGCGAGGCCCTGCGCGCGCGCGGCATCGCCAGTTACGCCTACGACCAGCGCGGCTTCGGCGCGACCGCGAAGCCGGGCCTGTGGCCCGGGACGCGGGCGATGAAGGACGACTTGCGCGCGTTCGCCCGCTTGGTGCAGGCGCGCCACCCGGAGGCGCCGCTTTATCTTCTGGGCGAGAGCATGGGCGGCGCGGTGATCCTGGCGGCGGGCGCGGAAGCGCCGTTGCCGGGGGAAGGCGCGATCCTGTCGGCGCCCGCGGTGTGGGGCCGCGCCACCATGCCGTGGTACCAGCGCGCCGCCCTCTGGCTCGGCGCGCATCTCGCCCCGGCGATGAACATTTCGGGGCGGAGCCTGCGCATCACGCCTTCCGACAACATCGAGATGCTGCGGGCGCTGGGGCGCGATCCGCTGGTACGCAAGGAAACGCGCATCGACGCGGTGCACGGCCTGGTCGGCCTGATGGACGAGGCCCTCGACGGCGCGGCGCGGTTCGAGGCGCGCGCGCTCATTCTCTACGGGCGGAAGGACGAGATCATCCCCAAGGCGCCGACCCGGCGGATGATCGAGCGGTTGCCCGCCACCAAGGAGCGGCAAAAGACCGCGTTCTACGCCGCGGGCTATCACATGCTGCTCCGCGACCTCGCGGCCGACGTTCCGCTCGCCGACATCGCCGCGTGGATCGAGGACGGACACGCACCGCTGCCCTCGGGCGCCGACCGGATCGCCGTCGACGTCGCCCTCGACGACGAACCGGGCGGATAACCGCCGGCGAAAGCAAGGTAACGCCGGGGGAACGCGGGGCAAAACCGGCCTAAGGCGTTGATATTTCTCGAAACAGCCCGTTTCGTGTAGGCATTTGTAGGCATCCGGCCGCGGGCCCGGACGCGCGCGGGCCGTTGCCCGGCCCGAGGCGCCGTCTTTTTTCCATCCTTATTCACCATGTCCAAGAACGCGAAACCGGGCTCGCGTTCCATATAACCTATAATAGGAATTTTGTCAAGTGCCGCTTTCGGGGCGCGTCGGCTAACGTCGCGGCCATTACGCCCGCAAAGCGCGCCGCACCCGTAGCTCAGTTGGATAGAGCGCTGCCCTCCGAAGGCAGAGGTCGTGAGTTCGAGTCTCGCCGGGTGCGCCAGCTTCCCTTTCCGCCGGCCGCAAAGCGCCGAAAACGCCGTTGTTCCCGCCCGCGGCGTATTTTATTTTTGCGAGCTTTCGCGCCGCGCGGGCGGACGGCACCTCCATGCCGCCGTCTTCCTTCACATCCGGGCCTCTTCGTTGATCGATCATTCGCCCATATCCCCCGGCGATCCGCCATCGACGGCCGCGCCCGAACGGCGGTTGCGCGCGCCGCGCGGCTTCCTGCGGTATCTGTTCAGCAAGCACGGTTGGCCGACATGGCTGGCGCTTGCGATCGGCGCGGCCCTGGTGTTCGCCGTATGGTCCGTCCTGCGCGCGCAGGCCTTGAAGAGCGCCGAGGAAATATTCGCAAACCGCGCGCGGTCGGTGGTCGAGGCGATCGAGGATCGCATGCACGATCACGCGCAGATCCTGCTCGGCGGAGCGGGGCTTTTCGACGCGAGCGGTTCGGTCGACCGGATCGAGTGGCGCGCCTATATCCGGCGCCTGGACCTCGCGCGGAATTATCCGGGCATCCAGGGAGTGGGCTACAGCAAGGCCGTCCGGCCAGCCGACCTGCCGGCCCACGTCGCGGCGGTGCGCGCGGAAGGGTTTCCCGATTACGCGATCCGGCCCGCGGGCGCGCGGGACCTTTACACGCCGGTCGTCTATATCGAACCGTTCGCCGACAGGAACCTCGCCGCTTTCGGCTACGACATGCTTTCCGAACCGACGCGCCGGAAAACCATGCAGCACGCGGCGGAAACCGGCAAGCCGACGATATCCGGCAAGGTCACCCTGGTCCAGGAAACGCACGGGCCGCAGCAGGCCGGTTTTCTGATGTACGCGCCGGTTTACCGCCGGGGATGGCCGACGGACACGGCCCGCGAACGGTGGGAGGCGCTGGAGGGTTTCGTCTACAGCCCCTATCGGATGAACGACCTGATGGACGGGGTGCTGGGCGGACGGAACCTCGGCATCGGTTTCGTCGTTCTCGACGGCACGGCGGGCAGCGACGAAGAGCGGAAAATGTACGCCTCCGATACTCCCGAGAATTTCCGGCCCGATTTTCGCGCGACCCGGATCATGAACTTCTACGGGCATTCCTGGACCATAGAGCTCTACGCCCTGCCGGGGTTCATGGAACACGCCGCGCTCGCCCGCGCGGACGCGGTGCCCCTGGCGGGGGGGCTGCTGGTCCTTCTGTTGGCCGGCCTCACCTTCAACATGTCCGCCGGGCGCGTGCGCGCCCAGGAACTGGCCGAGGAGATGAGCTGGCGCACACGGATGATCCTCGAAACGGCGGCCGACGGAATCGTCACCATCGACCAGCGCGGGATCGTGGAAACCTTCAATCCGGCGGCCACGAAAATATTCGGATACGGCGCCGCGGAGGTCGTCGGCCGGAACATCAAGATGCTGATGCCCCGGCCCTATCGCGACGAACACAACGGGTATCTGGCCAACTATCTGCGCACCGGCGACGCCAAGATCATAGGTCTCGGGCGGGAGCTGACCGGCCAGCGCAAGGACGGCTCGACTTTCCCGATGGAACTGGCGGTCAGCGAGGCGACGGTGGCGGGCAAGAAAATTTTCACCGGCATCGTCCGCGACATCACCGGACGCAAACGGATCGAGCGGGACATGCAAGCCGCCAGGACGGACGCCGAACGCGCCAACAACGCGAAATCCGAGTTTCTCTCGCGCATGAGCCACGAATTGCGCACGCCCCTGAACGCGGTCCTGGGGTTCGCGCAACTGCTGCAATATAATCCGAAGGAGCCGCTGACCAAGGCCCAGGCCGACAGCGTGCGGTTGATTCTGTCGGGCGGCAAGCACCTGCTCAACCTCATCAACGACATTCTCGATCTCGCCAAGATCGAAACCGGCAAGCTGTCGGTATCGATCGAGGACGTGAATCCCGTCCAGGCGATCGAGGACTGCCTGCCCCTGATCGAAAGCCTGGCCCAACAGCGGAACATCACCATCGCCCGGGACATCGCCGACGTCGGGCATGTCCGCGCCGACTACACCCGGTTGCGCCAATGCGTGCTGAACCTCCTCAGCAACGCCGTCAAGTACAACCGGGACGGCGGCGGGGTGACCATTACCGTCGCGGCGATATCCGACCGATCGATCCGCATCGCCGTATCCGACACCGGCGTGGGAATTCCCCGCGAACGGCAAGACGAACTGTTCCGGCCGTTCAGCCGTCTCGGCGCCGAAGCCCGGCAGATCGAGGGCAGCGGCATCGGACTCGCCTTGACCCGTGAATTGACCGCGCTGATGAACGGGCGCATCGGCTGCGACAGCGAGCCGGACGTCGGCAGCGTCTTCTGGATCGAGTTGCCCAGGGCCGAATCAAAAACGACGGCGGCGCCCGCGATGGAACCGACGCCCATCGCCCAGCCGAAAACGTCCGCGTCCCGGATTCTTTATATCGAGGACAACCCGGCGAATCTCGAACTCGTCCGCAAGATCGTGCAGCAAGTTCCGGACTTCGAACTGACGACCGCGCACACCGGCGAACTGGGGATCGAAAGCGCCAAATCGTCCGTTCCCGACGTCATCCTTCTCGACATCAACCTGCCGGGCATGAACGGATACGACGTCCTGCGGCGCTTGCGCGCGATGCAGGAAACGGCGCATATTCCGGTCATCGCGCTGACCGCGGCGGCGACCCACGCCGATATGGAACGCGGCATGAAGGCGGGATTTTTCCGCTACCTGACCAAGCCGTTGAACATCGCGGAGCTTTTGGAAGCCCTCGCTGTCGCCGCGAATCGGGACATCTGACCGGCGTTCCGGGCCGCGCGACCGCGGCGGCGCGCTGGACGCCCATCGTTCCGGAGATTATTTTCGGTGGCTTCTCGCCGCTTCCCGCGCATAGTCATTTAATTGGGACAGTCCGGTCACGCCCCTTATGTTTCGCGTCGTCGCCGTCAACCTCGGCCTGCTGTTCGCCGCGATCGCCGCCGCCGAGCTGGTGTTCGGCACCTGGCTGTTCGGTCCCTCGTTCGGCGCGCTCAACCTGCCGCGCGACAGCGTTCGGCGGCTGGACGTGAGCGCGCTTCGTCCCGGCGCCGAGCCGGTGCTGTACACCCGCGACCGCTGGGGCCTGCGCGGGCGTTACGAGCACACGGGCGCCATCGGCATCCTCGCCGTCGGCGGCTCCACCACCAACGAAATGTACGTCGGCGACGACGAGACCTGGACCGCGCGGCTTGCGGAACATTTCGCCCGCGCGGGAATTTCCCTGAACGTGGTCAATGCCGGCGCCGAAGGGCAATCGACCGTCGGCCACCTCCACAACTTCGACGCCTGGCTTCCGCTGATCCCGGGGCTCAAGTTCCGCTATCTCCTCGCCTACATCGGGGTCAACGACCTCGCCCTCGGGCCGCGCGGGGCCGACCCCATCCAGGCCGCGTTCGACCGCGCCGAAAGCCCGCAACGGTGGCGGCGCGTCCGCCAATACCTCGCCAACCACAGCGCGCTCTACCGGCTGTGGCGCACGGCGCGCGGCGCGGTCGAGGCCCGGGACGCGGGCATCATCCATGTCTACACCCCCCACGCGGCGTTCCAGTGGATCGAAACGCCGGAACCGGAGGTCGGCGAACCCGAGGCGGGCTCGGACCTCGCCCGCCGGCTGGAGGGCTACGGCGCGCGGGTGACCGAGCTGATCCGCCGAACCCGCGCCCTCGGCGCCGAAGCGATCATCGTCACCCAGAAACGCGGCAACTGGCGGCGCGAACGGGGAAAGCTGCTGTTCGCGCGCAAGCCCGACGGCGCGCCGGACATCTCCGAGTACGCGGAAACGATCCTGTTCAACCGCGCGGCCATGGCCGCCTGCTGGAAGGCGAACGCCATCTGCATCGACCTCGGTTCCGAGATCGAGTTCGAACCCGGCGATTTCTACGACCGCGTCCACACCACGCCGCAGGGTTCGGCGCGCATCGCCGAGTTCCTGTTCGCGCGGCTGAAGGATAAGGTGCGGTGATTTTCGTCGGCGCGGGCGGATGACGAAATCCGCTAGGCGATCTCGAAAATCGCCTCGATCTCGACCGCGGCCTGCGCCGGCAGCGCCGCCATGCCGACCGTGGTGCGCGCGTGCCGCCCGGCGTCGCCGAAGGCGAGCGCCATCAGGTCGGAGGCCCCGTTCGAGACCTTGGCGTGATCGGCGAAATCGGGCGTGCAGTTGACGAAGCCGCCGACCCGGACGCAGCGGCGCACCCGGTCGAGATCGCCGATCGCCGCCTTGAGCTGCGCGAGGATGTTGAGGGCGCAGATCTTCGCCGCCTCGTAGCCCTGCTCGACGGTGACGCCGCCGCCGAGCTTGCCCGCGACCGCGACCTTGCCGTCGCGGTAAGGCAGCTGGCCGGCCATGAACACGAGATTGCCGGTCACCACCGCCGGCACGTAGTTGCCTGCCGGCTTCGTCGCCGCCGGCAACGTCAGCCCCGCGTCCGCCAGACGCTTTTCCACCTGTCCCGCCATGAAGTTCCTCCCCGATCGATCGGGCGATCGTAATCGCTCGGACGCGGCGAGGCCAGCCCGTAGCGCTGCAAGCGTTCGCCCTCGCGCGCAAGCCAGGCGCGGGCGCCCTCCATGTCGTCCGCCAATTCCCCGGCCAACCGCCAGAAGCGCGGCCCGTGGCCACGCACCATCCGATGCGCGACCTCGTGCGCGCAGACATAGTCGGCGACCACGGGCGGGGCGAGAATCAGCCGCCAGCAGAGCGAGAGATCGCCCTTGGCCGAACACGAGCCCCACAACGTCCGGGTGTCGCGCACCGTGACGCGCCCGAGGGCAACCCCGAGGCGGGCGGCTTTTGCGCGCGCGAGCGGCTCCAACGCGCGCTTGGCTTCCGCCTTCAGCCAGTCGGCGACGCGCCGCGCCAGGTGCTCGGGCCGACCGGAGACGCGGATTTCGCCCGCCTCCACCCGCACCACGCCGCGGCCGGGCGTGTCGGCGTGCCGAATCGCGTGCGGAACGCCGCGCAACGGGACGAGGGCGCCCGGAACGAACGGCACCCGCGGCGGGAGGCTCGCGAGCCGGGCCGCGATCCAATCGCGCCGTTTCTCGGCGAAGGCGAGGCCTTCCTTGAGCGACGCGCGCCGGGGCAGCGTGAGCACCGCCTCGTCGCGGGCGTGGTCGACGCGCAGCACCATGCGCCGGGCGCGCGCGCTGCGCCGCACGCGCAAGGGAACGGCGCGGGCCGGGGGCTTCTCGCTCACGCCGCCTTGGGCAGCGCGACGCCGACGCCCTGGATCGCGGCGAGCAGCTCCGCGCGCTCGGCCGCGGTCAACGCCTTCAAGGGCGCGCGCACCCGCGTCCACGTCTCGTCGCCGGTGATCGAGGCCATCACCGCCTTCAGGCCGGGCGGATAGGGGAACTTGGACATGGCGACCCGCGCCGCCGCCAGGCGCTCGTGCCCTGCTGTCATGTCGCGGCCGGCCTGAAAGCCGCGATAAATTTCCGCCGACAACTCGCTCACGATATTGCCGCAGGCGGTAATGGCGCCGGCGCCGCCTTCCTTCAGCATCGGATAGAGCAGATGGTCGGCGCCGGGGAACACGGCGAAGCCGGGAAACGCGTGCGCCGCCTTCTTCATGTTCTCGAAATCGCCGGAGCTGTCCTTCATGCCGACCACGGTATCGGGATAGGCCTTGAGCAGCCGCTCGATCACGCCGAAGGTGACCGGCACGCCCGACATTTGCGGGAAGTGATAGACATAAACCTTGAGGCGCTTGTCGCCGACCTTCTCGATCACCTCGGCGAAGAACGCGGCCATGCCCTCGTCGGACGGGTTCTTGTAGTAGAACGCGGGCAGCATCAGGGCCCCGGCCGCGCCCGCCTTCAACGCCGCGCGGGTGAGATCGACCGCGTCCTGGACCGCGCACGCGCCGGTGCCCGGCATCATGCGGCGGCCGTCGATGCCGGCGGCGGCGAGATCTTCCAGCACGCGGATCCGTTCCGCGACCGTGAACGAGTTCGCCTCGCCGGTGGTGCCGAAAATCCCGAGCGCGTCGGAGCCGCGCGCCAGCAGCCAGCGGCAGTGGGCCGCGAGCTTGGCGGTGTCCGGCGCGCCGTCGGATTTGAGCGGAGTCAGCACGGCGGGGATGATGCCCTTGAGATCACCTTTCAGTTCGGTCACGGGTGTTTCTCCTTCGATGAAAGATCAGGCCGACCAGTCGACCACATGGCGCTCGATGTTGCCGGCCTTGGATTCGGGAATCGCGCGGTCGCGCGCCGACTGGCCGGCCGCGTGCACGGTTTCGGGATCGCCCGACACCAGCGGGTGCCACCACGGCAAATCCTTGCCCTCGTCGATCAAGCGGTAGGCGCACGTGGACGGCAGCCAGTCGATGTGGGGCACGTTGGTCGCGGTCAGCGTCACGCAATCGTGCATCTTCGTGTTGCGGTTGCGGTAGTCCGAGCAGCGGCATTCGGGCAACCGCAGCATCGGGCAGGCGACGCGGGTGAAGTTGAGCGTGCCGTCCTCGTCCTCGATCTTGTGCAGGCAGCACTTACCGCAGCCATCGCAAAGGGACTCCCACTCGTCGGCGTCCATCTGGGAAAGCTTCTTGCTCTTCCAGAAAGGCAGCGACGGCTCAATGGCCTTGGCGGCGGGCCGAGGCTTGTTGCGGCGAACGAGATTCATGGCCCATCGGTATCGGATCGGGGGCGCAAAGGCAAGATTAGGGGCTAAAGGTTGGCCCGGACGCGGGCGGCGATCGCCTCGGGCTCGGTGCCGTGGCTGAAGTGGGCGAGGAACTTCCCATCCCGGCCCATCAGATAAAGGATCGCGGTGTGGTCCATGGTGTATTCGTCGGCCGGCGCGCCCTGCGGCCGCGCCTTGGCGTAATAGACCCGATAGGCCTTGGCCGCCTTGGCGATCTGTTCGGCGGTGCCGGTCAGCCCGACCACGCGCGGATGAAAGTGGCGGACGTATTCCTTGAGTTGTTCGGGCGTGTCGCGTTCGGGATCGACGGTGACGAAGAGCGGCGCAACGTGGACCGCGTCGGCGCCGAGCAGATCGAGCGCCCGCGAAACCGCGGTCAGCGCGGTCGGGCACACGTCGGGGCAATAGGTGAAGCCGAAAAAGACCAGCATCAACCGGCCGCGATAGTCGGCGTCGGTCACCGCGCGGCTCTCGTGACTGACCAGCTCGAACGGACCGCCAACGGCGGGCTTGGCCGTCGGCGCGGGCGCGGACGAACCGAACCATCCCATCTGCTTGCCGCCGAACAGCAGCGCTCCGGGCGCCAGCACCAGCAGCACGACGATCCACGCCACCCGCCGGGTCAGGCCGAGCGCGGCGAGCCACGCGGGCCGGGTTTCGGGCC
>VGZQ01000073.1 GCA_016872535.1 Rhodospirillales bacterium
ACGAAATCACCGTCATCTTCCACGACGGCGCCCGCCTCAAGGCCGAGGTGGTCGGGCGCGACGCCAAATCCGATCTTGCGGTACTGAAAGTCAACCCGACCGGCAAGCTGTCGGCGACCAAGTTCGGGAACTCCGACAAGGCGCGCGTCGGCGACTGGGTGATCGCCATCGGCAATCCGTTCGGCCTCGGCGGCACCGTCACCGCCGGCATCGTTTCGGCGCGCGGGCGCGACATCAACTCCGGTCCCTACGACGACTTCATCCAGACCGACGCCTCGATCAACCGCGGCAACTCCGGCGGGCCGCTGTTCAATCTGCAGGGCGAGGTGATCGGCATCAATACCGCGATCTTTTCGCCCACCGGCGGCAGCGTCGGCATCGGCTTCGCCATTCCCACCGCCAGCGCCGAGCCGATCATCCGCCAATTGATCAAGAGCGGCCAGGTCAAACGCGGCTGGCTCGGCGTTCATATTCAGGGCGTGACCGACGAGATCGCGGAGACCCTCGGCCTCAAGCAGGCGACCGGCGCGCTGGTCGCCAGCGTGATCAAGGGCGGCCCCGCGGAGAAAGCCAAGATTCAGCCGGGCGACGTGGTGTTGAAATTCGACGGCCGCGACGTGACCGAAATGCGCCGCCTGCCCCGGCTGGTCGCCGATACCGAGGTCGGCAAGAAGGTTCCGATCGTGGTCTGGCGCGAGGGCAAGGAAGTGCGCCTCGAGGTCGCCGTCGGCCAACTCGAGGACGACACCAAGGTCGCCGCCCGCACCGGTCCCGGCGGCAAGGGCGACAGCCGCACCGGCGACGGGCTCGCTCTCGACGACGTCGGTTTGACCGTGGCCGAAGCCGGCCCGCGCGTGAAGGAGCGCTTCAAGATCGAGAAGGACGTCAAGGGTGTGGTGGTGACCAACGTCGCCGACAACGGGCCCGCGGCCGAAAAAGGCATTCGCCCGGGCGACGTGATCGTCGAGGTCAGCCAGCAGGAAGTCTCGAAGCCTGCCGACGTCGCCGCCAAGATCCAGGAAGCGAAAAAAGCCGGCAAGAAATCGCTGCTGATGCTGGTCGAAGGCCAGGGCGGCATGCGCTTCGTCGCGGTTCGTCTCGGCAAGGGCTAATTCCGACCCGCGAACTCCTCGTCCGCGTAACCCTGCAAATAAAGCAGCGCGGTAAGATCGGCGTGGCGGATGGCGATGGGTGCCGCCGCCGCGACCGCCGGTTTCGGGCGGTAGGCGACGCCGATCCCGGCCTCCAGGATCATGGGCAAGTCGTTGGCTCCGTCGCCGACGGCGATGGCTTCCGACGGCGCGATCCCGCGCCGCGCTGCGGCTTCCAGCAGGGCCGCCCGTTTCGCGTCCTTGTCCAGGATCGGCTCGACCACCCGCCCGGTGAGCTTCCCTTCCGCGATTTCGACCTCATTGCCGGTTTCGGCGTCGAAACCGGCGAGCGCGCCGATGCGCGAGGTGAAATAGCGAAAACCGCTGGACACGAGGAAGGTATGCGCGCCGTGGGCGCGCATGGTCGCGACCAGCGTCGCCGCGCCGGGATTGAGGCGCGCTCGCGCAAAGGTCTTTTCGAGGTAATCAGCGTTGAGCCCCTTGAGCAGCGCGACCCGCGCGCGCAGGGAATCCTTGTATTCAATCTCGCCGTTCATGGCGCGCGCGGTAATGGCTGCGACATCGGCCTTGAGATTGGCAAAATCCGCGAGTTCGTCCAGCATTTCACCCGCGACGATGGTCGAATCCATGTCGGCGACGAGGAGCTTCTTTCGCCGTCCGTCGGCGGAAAGCGCGGCGGCGTCGATCCGTCGACTGCCGATCGTGGCGAGGGCTGCCCGCGCGGCGGCGCTTTGGGCAATGCCGGCATGAGGCCATTCGCACGCGCGGCGGGGGGAAAGCCAGCGTACGGCACCCAAGGCCGCGCCTTGTTGCTTGAGGGAATCGCGGACCGAGGCGACAATGCCGTCGTCGAGCGAATCGCCCTCCGCGGGCGCGATCAGAACCAGCACGGAATCCATGCCGGCTACATAAATCGGCGGCGGCGGCGAGCACAAGGCGGATGAGCGTGGAAACCCGAAAACCGATCGTCGTCATCGCCGGGCCGACCGGTTCGGGCAAGTCCGCGCTCGCGCTGGCGCTGGCCGAACGCTTCCGGGGCGCGATCGTCAACGCCGACAGCCAGCAGGTCTACCGCGAGCTCTTTGTGCTGACCCAGCGCCCTTCGCCGAGGGACGAGGCGCGCGCGCCGCATTTTCTTTATGGCGTGCTGCCGGCGGCGGAACGTTGCTCGGCCGGGCGTTGGCTCGGTCTCGTGCTTCAAGCCATTGCCGAAATCCGGAGCGAGGGACGATTGCCCTTGGTCGTCGGCGGCACCGGGCTTTACCTCAAGGCGCTGATGGAAGGGATCGCCGAGGTTCCGCCGATCCCGCCCGAAACTGTCGCGGCGGCGCGGAGTTTGCGCGAGCGGATCGGCAACGCGGCGTTTCGCGCCGAACTCGCGCGCCTCGATCCGGAAGGTGCGGCGCGGATCGCCGAAAAAGATTCGCAACGTTTGGTGCGCGCTTATGCGGTCCGCCGGGCGACCGGGGTTTGCCTGAACGAATGGCACCGACGCGAGCGGGGTCGCGCGCGGGCGCGGTCCGACCGGTTCCTCGTCCTCGCGCTCGATCCGCCGCGCGACGAACTCGATCGGCGTCTCGATCTTCGTTTCGACGCCATGATGGCGGAAGGCGCGCTCGCCGAAGCGCGCGCGCTCGACCGTCTCGGTCTCGATCCGACCTTGCCGGCGGTGAAGGCGGTCGGCGTGCGCGAGTTGCTCGAACACCTGGCGGGCCGGGCGGCCCTGGAGGAGGCGGTGGCGAAGGCCAAGCGCGCCACCCGCCAGTTCGCCAAGCGCCAACGTACGTGGCTTCGCAACCAGGTTGCGGGCGCGCGCACGTTCGGATGCTTCGGCGAAACGGCCATCGACGAAGCTTCACGCGCGGTCGCGGCTTTTCTTGCCGTTTAGGTAATTTTGTTACCGAAGCAGCGCAATAATCTTTCCATTTATTCGTTGACCGAAGGGGGTCGAGCGACTAGGTTTCCACTCCCCGCGCGCCGCCCGGATGGCGGCGCAGAGCGGCATTGGCCGTGAACAGACCGTTTTGCCCCAATCGTTGCCCCAATTGTTGCCCTAATTGTTGAAAGTCGCGCGATGACCAAGGACCAGACGACCGGCGCCGAAATCGTCATTCAGGCGCTCAAGGATCAAGGCGTCAGCCACATCTTCGGCTATCCGGGCGGCGCGGTCCTGCCCATTTACGACACGCTGTTCGGCCAGAACGACATCCGCCACATCCTCGTGCGCCAGGAAGGCGGCGCGGTGCACGCGGCCGAGGGTTACGCGCGCTCGACCGGCAAGGTCGGCGTGGTGCTGGTGACCTCGGGGCCGGGCGTGACCAACGCGGTCACCGGGCTTACCGACGCCTTGATGGACAGCATTCCGCTCGTCTGTCTCACCGGCCAGGTGCCGACCCACCTGATCGGCAACGACGCATTCCAGGAATGCGACACCACCGGCATCACGCGCCCGTGCACCAAGCACAACTACTTGGTCAAAAGCGTCAACGACCTTGCCCGCATTCTGCACGAGGCGTTCCACGTCGCGCGCTCGGGCCGGCCCGGCCCGGTGGTGGTCGACCTGCCCAAGGACGTGCAATTCGCGACCGGCCCTTACCTGCCGCCGGCCAAGGTCGTGCACAAGAGCTACAAGCCGCGCCTCAAGGGCGATCCCGCCCAGATCAAGCGCGCGGTCGAAATTCTCGCCAACGCTAAGCGTCCGATCATCTACGCGGGCGGCGGCGTGGTGAATTCGGGCCCGTCGGCGTCCCTGCTGCTCGCCCAGTTTGCGCGGACGACGGGATTCCCGGTGACGCTGACGCTGATGGGCCTCGGCGCATTCCCGGCGTCGGACCCGCAATTCCTCGGCATGCTCGGGATGCACGGCACCTACGAGGCCAACCTTGCCATGCACGGTTGCGATGCCATGATCGCGATCGGCTCGCGCTTCGACGACCGCATCACCGGCAAGCTCGCCGCGTTCTCGCCCAATTCGCGCAAGATCCACATCGACGTCGATCCCTCGTCGATCAACAAGAACGTGCCGGTCGAAGTCGGCATCGTCGGCGACGTCGCCCACGTGCTCGAAGACCTGATCAAGTTCTGGAAGAGCGCGCAGGCCAAGCCCGACGCCAAGGCGCTCAAGGCGTGGTGGAAGCAGATCGACGACTGGCGCGCGCGCGAGTGCCTGCGTTTCAAGAATTCGGACGATGTGATCAAGCCGCAGCACGCCATCCGGCGGCTCTACGAGCTGACCAAGGATCGCTCCGATGTCTTCGTCACCACCGAAGTCGGCCAGCACCAGATGTGGGCGGCGCAATTCTTCAAGTTCGAAAAGCCGAACCGGTGGCTGACCTCGGGCGGGCTCGGCACCATGGGCTACGGCCTGCCGGCGGCGATGGGGGTTCAGGTCGCGCACCCCAAGGCGCTGGTGATCGATATCGCCGGCGAAGCCTCGATCCTGATGAACATCCAGGAAATGTCGACCATCGCCCAGTACCGCCTGCCGGTAAAGGTGTTCCTGGTCAACAACCAGTACATGGGCATGGTCCGCCAGTGGCAGGAGCTGCTGCACGGCGGGCGTTATTCCGAAAGCTACATGGACAGCCTGCCCGACTTCGTGAAGCTCGCCGAATCCTTTGGCGCGCTCGGCTTGCGCGCGACCAAACCGGCCGAGATCGACGGGGTCATCAAGGCGATGATCGAAAGCCCGAAGTCGGTGATCGCCGACATCCTGGTCGATCCGAAGGAAAACTGCTTCCCGATGATTCCGTCGGGGGCGGCCCATAACGAAATGCTGCTCGGACCGGCGGACAAGAGCGAACAACCGGTTTCCGAGGAAGGCATGGTGCTGGTATGAAGGCGCGCCGCCGCTTTCGCCCGCGCCGTTCTCATAACCAGGAACTTCCGTTGTGACCCCGAAAATCGAACCCGTCGCCCGGCACACCATCGCCGTGCTCGTCGACAACGAGCCGGGCGTGCTCGCGCGCGTCATCGGCCTTTTCTCGGGACGCGGCTACAACATCGAGAGCCTGACGGTGGCTGAGGTCAACGCCGCCGACCGGCTGTCGCGCATCACCGTCGTTACCTCGGGTACCCCGATGGTGATCGAGCAGATCAAGGCCCAGCTCGCGCGCCTGGTGCCGGTGCACAAGGTGTCCGACCTGACCGTAGCCGGTCCGCACGTCGAGCGCGAGCTCGCGCTGGTCAAGGTGCGCGGCACCGGCGATCGTCGGGTCGAGGCGCTGCGCATCGCCGACATTTTCCGCGCCCGCGCGCTCGATTCGACCGCCGAATCGTTCGTGTTCGAAATCGTCGGCGATGCGGGTAAGCTGGATGCCTTCATCAATCTCATGTCCGGGCTCGGCCTGGTCGACGTTTCCCGCACCGGGGTCGTCGCCATCGCCCGCGGCCCCGAACCCTTGTAATCCGGAAAGGACTTTAGCCATGCGTGTGTATTATGACCGCGACGCCGACGTGAACCTGATCAAGTCGAAGAAGGTTGCCGTCGTCGGCTACGGCAGCCAGGGTCACGCCCACGCCTTGAACTTGCGCGATTCTGGCGTCAAGGACGTGGTGGTCGCGCTACGCGAAGGTTCGGGCGCGCGCAAGAAGGCCGAGGATGCCAAGTTCAAGGTCGTGACTCCGGCCGAGGCCGCCAAGTGGGCCGACGTGATGATGGTGGTCACCCCGGACGAGGGCCAAGCCAAGCTCTACGCCGACGATCTCGGCCCCAACATGAAGAAGGGCGCGGCGCTCGCCTTCGCCCACGGGCTCAACATCCACTTTCGGCTGATCGAGCCGCGCGCCGACCTCGATGTGTTCATGGTCGCGCCCAAGGGCCCAGGGCATACGGTCCGTTCCGAATACCAGCGTGGCGGCGGCGTGCCGTGTCTGTTGGCGGTCGAGCGCAACCCTTCCGGCAACGCCCACGACATCGGCCTCGCCTACGCCTCGGCCATCGGCGGCGGGCGCTCCGGCATCATCGAGACCACCTTCCGCGAGGAATGCGAAACCGATCTCTTCGGCGAACAGGTGGTGCTGTGCGGCGGGCTCACCTCGCTGATCATGGCCGGCTACGAGACTCTGGTCGAGGCCGGCTACGCGCCGGAGATGGCCTATTTCGAATGCCTGCACGAAGTGAAATTGATCGTCGATCTGATCTACGAAGGCGGCATCGCCAACATGCGCTATTCGATCTCCAACACCGCCGAATACGGCGATTACACCCGGGGTCCGCGGGTGATCGACGCGGCGACCAAGGCGCGCATGAAGGAGATCCTCGATGACATCCAGTCGGGCCGCTTCGCCCGCGACTGGATGCTGGAAAACGCCGCCGGCCAGCCGAGCTTCAAGGCCATGCGCCGACGCGCGGCTCAGCACCCGATCGAGCAGGTCGGCGAAAAGCTCCGCGGCATGATGCCGTGGATCGCCAAGAACCGGCTGGTCGATAAGAGCAAAAACTGACGTAAATCGGATTTAGACGCGCCGGTACCGGGGGCGGGGTTCCGCCCCCGACGCGTTTATGGTGAACGCAGGTCCGGATCGCGGCGCGGAAGGTCCGGAGCGCGGCGCGGAGGGCTGGAACACATAGAGAACATAACCATTTACCCCGCCTTAAGCCCCTCTCGAAAGAATGCGGGATTGTCCAGAGTTGACAATGGCGAAGGGGGATTGTCTTTATCCTGTCCTTGGGCCATCTAGGCGTAGGGCTTCGGCGCCGGCGTCGGGGCCATATCGAGCGGCGGCCAAACTGCGTTGACGAAAGTGTCATGAACGAATTGCGCGCCACGACCATGATCGCTCCTCGGGTTCCGGCCCGGGGTCGTTCGCGCGCGCGCGCTTTGGCCCGCGGCGGAAAGGGAACGCTCCTTCGACTTAGGGGCCTCTGACGCGTGGCCCGCGCGGACTTCGGTCCGCGCCCGGGCGAGCGTACAGAGGAGATCGAATGTCGTTCTTGGGGATCGATTCCCCGAGAGTCCCCTAGTCCCATGATGCGTTGAAGGAACACCTGCCATGAATCCCGCCCGCGAAAATAAACGCGAAAACAAACGCGAACCGAATCGAGTCGTCATTTTCGACACCACCTTGCGCGACGGCGAGCAATCGCCGGGCGCGTCGATGAATCTGGACGAAAAAATCCGCATCGCCCAAACCCTCGAGGACATGGGCGTCGACGTGATCGAAGCCGGCTTCCCGATCGCGTCGCCCGGCGACTTCGAGGCGGTCAATCGTATCGCCAAGATCGTCGTCAATTCCACCGTCTGCGGCCTCGCCCGCGCGACCAAGGGCGACATCGACCGTGCGGCCGAGGCCTTGCGCCCGGCGGCGCGCCGGCGCATCCACACCTTCATCTCCACCAGCCCGCTGCACATGAAATACAAGCTGCAGATGGAGCCGGACGCGGTTCACGACAAGGTGATCGAAAGCGTCACGTACGCCCGGCGCTTCACCGACGACGTCGAATGGTCGTGCGAGGACGGCACCCGCAGCGAGCACGACTTTCTCTGCCGCTGCATCGAAAGCGCGATCAAGGCCGGCGCCACCACCATCAACATCCCGGACACCGTCGGCTACACGGTGCCGGAGGAATATGCCGCCCTGATCCGCATGCTGTTTGCGCGCGTGCCGAACATCGACAAGGCGATCGTCTCGACCCATTGCCACAACGACTTGGGCCTCGCCGTCGCCAACTCGCTGGCTGCCGTCGGCGCGGGCGCGCGCCAGATCGAATGCACGGTCAACGGCTTGGGCGAGCGCGCCGGCAACGCGGCGATGGAGGAAGTGGTGATGGCCCTGCGCACGCGCCACGACCGCATGCCCTTCGTCACCAACGTCAAGACCGAGCGCATCATGAAGGCTTCGCGCCTGGTATCGGCCATCACCGGCTTCGTGGTCCAGCCGAACAAGGCGATCGTCGGCGCCAACGCTTTCGCCCACGAATCGGGCATCCACCAGGACGGCATGCTCAAGCACGCCGGCACCTACGAGATCATGACTCCGGAATCGGTCGGTCTGGTGCGGTCCAAGATCGTGCTCGGCAAGCATTCCGGCCGCCACGCCTTCCGCGAAAAGCTGGCTGAACTCGGCTATGCCCTTGGCGACAACGCGCTGACCGAAGCGTTCACGCGCTTCAAGGTCCTGGCCGATGCCAAGAAGGAAGTCTTTGACGAGGATATCGTCGCCCTGGTCGACGACGAAATCGCCCATGCCAACGAGCGGGTCGGCCTGGTGTCGCTCGAAATCCTGTGCGGGACCAGGCATCAGCCGCCCAAGGCCGAGCTGGAACTGCGGATCGACGGGACGGTCAAGTCATGCAAGGCCTCGGGCGACGGCCCGGTCGATGCCGCCTTCAAGGCGATCCGGGAGCTGTTCCCGCACGACGCCCGGCTGCTGCTCTACCAGGTCCACGCCGTCACCGCCGGCACCGACGCCCAGGCCGAAGTTACCGTGCGGCTTGAGGAGAACGGCCGCTCGGTCAACGGTCAGGGCGCCGATACCGACACCATGGTCGCCTCGGTCAAGGCCTACCTCAACGCGCTCAACAAGCTTTTGGTGAAGCGGGAGAAATCCGCGCCCGCGGCCATGTCCGCCTAAATAGGACACGGCCGCCGCCCAACAACAAAAGCAAGAACGACAGAAGGAACGACGCCCGATGCTCTCGCAACTGTTCGGATTTCTCTCCGCCGATATGGCGATCGATCTCGGCACCGCCAACACCTTGGTCTACGTCAAGGGACGCGGCATCGTCCTCAACGAGCCGTCGGTGGTGGCGATTTCGGAGGGCAAGGGCCGGCGCCATGTGCTGGCGGTGGGCGAGGAAGCCAAGCAGATGCTCGGGCGCACGCCCGGCAACATCCGCGCCATCCGCCCCTTGCGCGACGGCGTGATCGCTGATTTCGAGGTGGCGGAGGAGATGATCAAGTACTTCATCCGCAAGGTCCACAACCGCAGCCGTTTCGCCCGGCCGCTGGTGATCGTGTGCGTGCCGTCGGGCTCGACCGCGGTCGAGCGCCGCGCGATTCAGGAATCGGCCGAAAGCGCCGGGGCGAGCAAGGTGTTCCTGATCGAGGAGCCGATGGCGGCCGCGATCGGGGCCGGCCTGCCGGTGACCGAGCCGACCGGCTCGATGGTCGTCGACATCGGCGGCGGCACCACCGAGGTCGCGGTGCTTTCCCTCGGCGGCATCGTTTATTCGCGCAGCGTGCGCGTGGGCGGCGACAAGATGGACGAAGCGATCATCGCCTACATCCGCCGCCACCATAACCTGCTGATCGGCGAAAGCTCGGCCGCGCGCATCAAGGAGGAAATCGGCTCCGCCTGCCCGCCGGCCGAAGGCGAGGGCGCGACCATGGAAATCAAGGGTCGCGACCTGATGAACGGCGTGCCGAAGGAAATCCTGATCAGCGAGCGCCAGATCGCCGAAAGCTTGACCGAGCCGGTCGGCGCCATCATCGAGGCGGTCAAGGTCGCGCTCGAACACACCGCGCCCGAGCTCGCCGCCGACATCGTCGACAAGGGCATCGTGCTGACCGGCGGCGGCGCGCTGCTCGGCAATCTGGATTATGTGCTGCGCCACGCCACCGGCCTGCCGGTATCGATTGCCGACGACCCGCTGTCGTGCGTGGTCATGGGCACCGGCCGCGCGCTCGAAGACATGCGCCGGCTCAAGGACGTGCTGCATACGATGTACTGAGGCTGTTGGGGCGCCAAGGCGCCCGGGACACGGAAAACGCGATGGATAAGCCGAGGATCCTCGCCCGCTTCGCCCAGCCCATGCGCGGACTGCTGCATCGGTTCGCGTATGCCGGGCTGATCGCGGCCGCGTTCGGGTTGATGATGCTGGGCAAGGTCGACGCACTACTGATGGATCGTATCCGGGTCAATGTGGTGGACGCGGTCGCGCCGATCATGAACGCGCTCTCGCGTCCCGCCGCCGCCATCGACGGCGCCATCGACAAAGGCCGCGAACTCGCCCGCATCCACGAGGAAAACGCGCTGCTGCGCGCCGAGGTCGAAACGCTGCGCCAGTGGGAATCGGCGGCGCGCCGGTTGGAGGGCGAGAACGAAACCCTGAAGACGCTGCTCAAATGGGCGCCGCCGCCCGAGGCGACCTTCGTCACCGCGCGCGTGATCGCCGACGTCGGCGGCACCTTCGTGCACAGCATGATCGTCGCCGCCGGCGAGCGGGACGGGGTCAAGAAGGGCCTTCCGGTCATGACCGGCGACGGGCTCGCCGGGCGCATCGCCGCGGTCGGCAATCATTCCGCGCGCCTGTTGCTGGTGACGGATTTGAACTCCCGCATCCCCGCGATCGTCGAGCGTACCCGCACCCGCGCCATTCTCGCCGGCGACAACACCGACCGCGCGCGATTGATTTATCTCTCCGACGGCGGCGCGGTCGCGGCCGGCGACCGCATCGTCACTTCCGGTCACGGCGGGGTGTTCCCGCCCGGGCTGCCGATCGGGGTGGTGGTGTCGGTCGCGGACAACGGCGTGCTGGTCAAGCCGTTCGTCGAACGCTCGCAGCTCGATTTCGTGCGCGTGGTCGATTTCGGCTTGGCCGGCATTCTCGAGGGCCCGCCGCCGCCCCGGGTTGAGCCCGCCCAACAACGCCGCCGCGCGGTGCGCAAGGAAGCCGCGAAAAGCGACGAGGGCGCGGGCCGATGAAACCGACGCTCGGGCAACGGCTGGACGCCCAGGCCCGACGCCTGGCGCCGGTTGCGATAACCTTTGTCTTGGTACTGCTGGCGGCGGTGCCGTCGCACGTGCCGGGACTCGCGCGGATCATGCCGCTTCTGGCCCTGATCGGCGTCTATCACTGGACCGCGTACCGCCCCGACCTGATGCCGGCGCGGGCGGTTTTCGCGATTGGGCTTTTCCAGGACATTGTCGGCGGCGGGCCGCTCGGGCTCTATACCGCGGTCTTCCTGCTGGTTCACGGCGTGATCGTTTCCCAGGCGCGGTTTTTCGTCGGCAAGGGATTCGGCATGCTGTGGATCGGCTTTGCCGTGATGTCGGCCGGGGCGGCGCTGATCGCGTGGTTCACGGCCATGGTGCTCAACGCGGCGTTCATCGATCCGCGCAGCCTCGTCTATCAGTACCTGCTCACCCTCGGGATTTATCCGATATTGTCGATGCTGTTCCTCCGCTGGCATTCGAGCCTGGCAACGGAAAACTGAGAATCGGCCATGCTGCGCGACGCCGAACGGCAAAAACTATTCAATCGGCGGATGGCGCTTTTGGCCGGCGGCAAGCTCGCGCTTTTTTCGGCGCTCGCCGCGCGGATGTATTACCTCCAGGTGCTCGAATCGGAGCGCTATCGCACCCTTGCCGATGAAAACCGGATCAACCTGCGCCTGTTGCCGCCGCCGCGCGGCCGGATCGTCGATCGGTTCGGCGAGCCGCTCGCCGTCAACGAGCGCAATTTCCGCGTTCTGGTCACCCCCGAACAGGCGGGCGACCTCGAGGCGACGCTCGACACCATCGGCAAGATCGTTCCGATCGGCGAAGACGCGCGCCGGCGCATCCTGCGCGAAGCGCGGCGGCGGCGCAGCTTCGTGCCGCTGACCGTGCGTGAAAACCTGGAATGGGAGGATGTGGCGCGGATCGAGGTCAACGCCCCCGACTTGCCCGGAGTTATGATCGATGTCGGCCAGTCGCGCCGCTATCTCTATCCGGACGAAACCGCGCACGTGCTGGGTTACGTTGCCGCCGTGTCCGAACGGGAATTGACCGGCGACCCGCTGCTCGAACTGCCCGGCTTCCGGATCGGCAAATCGGGCATCGAGAAAGTGCACGACCTGGCGTTGCGCGGCACCGGCGGCAGTTCTCAAGTGGAAGTCAACGCTTTCGGCCGCGTCATCCGCGAACTCGCCCGCAAGGAAGGCCAGCCCGGCGGCGAGGTTCGCCTGACCGTGGACCTCGAACTGCAGCGCTTCATCGCCAAGCGCTTCGGCGAGGAAAGCGCCTCGGCCGTGGTGCTCGACGCCCATTCCGGCGAGGTGCTGGCGTTGGTGTCGACGCCAGCCTACGATTCCAACGCGTTCAATCGGGGTCTGAGCGGGGAGGAATGGCGCAAGCTCAGCCGCGATCCCTATACGCCGCTGGTCAACAAGGCGATCGCCGGCCAATATCCGCCGGGTTCGGTGTTCAAGATCGCGGTCGCGCTGGCCGCCCTCGAGCGTGGCGTCATTACGCCCGCCCAGCGGATTTTCTGTCCCGGGTATTACACCCTCGGCGACGCGCGGTTCCATTGCTGGCGCAAGCACGGCCACGGCTGGGTCGATCTGCACACCGGCATTTCGCGTTCTTGCGACGTCTATTTCTACGAGTTGGCCCGGCGCCTCGGCGTCGATCGCATCTCGCAGATGGCCAATCGCCTCGGCCTCGGCACCGTCCAAGACATCGACTTGCCGGGCGAGCGCGCGGGCCTGATGCCGACCCGCAAGTGGAAGCTGGATATCACCGGCGTGCCCTGGCAGGGCGGCGAAACCCTGATTTTCGGCATCGGCCAGGGCTACGTTCTGGCGACGCCCTTGCAGCTCGCGATCATGACCGCGCGGCTGGTCAACGGCGGTTTCGCCGTGACTCCGCGTCTCACGCGCGAAGTGCGCGCCGGCTTTTCCGAGGCGGTCGAGCGGCGCGAGCCGGCCGAGCCTTTCAAGTCCCTCGGCCTCAACTCGCTGCACGTCGAATGGGTGCGGGCGGCGACCGACGCGGTGGTCAACGAGCCGGGCGGAACGGCCTACACCGCCCGGATCGCCAAGCGCGGTTTCGAGATGGGCGGCAAGACCGGCACGTCCCAGGTCCGGCGTATTTCCAAGGCCGAGCGCGAGCAGGGGCTGAGAAAGAACCACGAAATCCCCTGGCGCGAGCGCGACCACGCGCTGTTCGTCGGGTACGCGCCGGTCGCGTCGCCGCGCTACGTGGTGGCGGTGGTGGTCGAACACGGCGGCGGCGGCGGTGCGGTGGCCGCGCCGATCGCGCGCGATATTCTCCTCATGGCCCAGGAACGCGCCCGCCTCGGCGACGGCGTGCAGCGGACGGCCAGTCGCACGGGCGAATCCCCGCGCGCGGCGAACAATGGCGCGGGCGAATCCCCGCGCGCGGCAAGCGACGGCGCGGGCGCACCGGCTCCGTCCGGCGCCGGCGGGTAGAGGGGCCGCGATCATGCGCGCCCAGACGTTCGACCGCGGTCAAATGCCGCTTCGCCAGAAATTCCGGGAAATCCGCTGGTTCCTGGTGCTGCTGTTGGCTCTGATCGCCTCGGTCGGCTTCGTCATGCTCTATTCCGCGGCGGGCGGCAGCCTGGACCCTTGGGCGTCGCGGCAAATGGCGCGTTTCGCTTTCGGTGTGGCGCTGCTGGTGACCATCGCGGTGACCGATATCCGGGTCTGGTTCAAGTACGCCTACCCTGTTTACGGGCTCGCATTCGCGCTGCTGATCTGGGTCGAGGTCGCCGGACGGATCGGCATGGGCGCGCAGCGTTGGTTGTCGTTCGGCATCGTCAATTTCCAGCCGTCCGAGTTGATGAAGGTCGCTTTGCTGCTGGCGCTTGCCCATTACTTTCACGGCGGCTCGTCGGAGGACGTTCGCCGGCCGCTGTTCCTGGTCGTACCGGTGGTGCTGGTCATCCTGCCGGTCGGACTGGTTCTCCGCCAGCCTGACCTCGGCACGGCGATGATGTTGCTGTTGTCGGCGGCGGCGCTGTTCTTCGTCGCCGGGGTTCGGATTTGGAAATTCGTCGCCGTCGGCTTGACGGCGCTGGCGGCGATCCCGATCGCCTGGCAGTTTCTGCGCGGTTACCAGAAAAAGCGGGTGATGTCCTTTCTCGATCCCGAACAGGACCCGCTCGGCGCGGGCTATCACATCATCCAATCCAAGATCGCGCTTGGCTCGGGCGGGTTTTTCGGCAAAGGCTTCCTGCAGGGGACGCAAGGTCATTTGAGCTTCCTGCCGGAAAAGCAGACCGATTTCATCTTCACCATGCTGGCGGAGGAATTCGGCATGCTGGGCGGGCTGACATTGCTCGCGCTTTATGCGCTGGTGCTGCTTTACGCCTACGCCATCGCCTTTTCCTGTCGTAACCATTTCGGCCGGCTGCTCGCCATGGGTATCGCCAGCATGTTCTTTCTCTACGTGTTCATCAACATCGCCATGGTCATGGGCCTAGTTCCGGTGGTTGGCGTGCCGTTGCCGCTGGTGTCCTACGGCGGCACGGCGATGTTGACTATCCTGATCTCGTTCGGCTTGCTGCTCAACGCGCACGTTCACCGCGACGTCATGATGGGGCGGCTCGGCGGTCCGGGCGGCATCTAGGAATTTGTCGGTGACGACGGTCGATATTCTCCGCGGCGAAATCAAGGCCCTGGTGTTCGACCAGTACGGCACCATCGTCGACATGCAGAAGGGGCTGACCGAAGTGGCCGCCCCGTTCCTCAAGGCCAAGGGATGGTCCGGCAAGCCGGATTCGTTCGTAACCTGGTGGCGGCGCACGCATTTCGAGAATTCGATGATCGACGCGCTGTGCGATCGCGGCCATACGCCCTATCGGCTGATCGGGCAGCGCGCGGTGTCCTACGTCATGGACCGTTGCGACATTGCCCACACGCGCGAGGACGCGGAAAGGCTGGTGGCGGAAATCGAACGCCTGAAGCCGTTTCCCGACGTGGTTGCGGCGCTCGGGCGGTTGCGCAAAAGGGGCTACACGCTCGCCATTCTCTCCAACGGCGACCGCGACATGCTCGAGGCCGCCGGCCCGCACATCGGATTCGATTTCGATCGCGTGATCTCGGCCGAGGAAGCGGGTTATTTCAAACCGCATTGGAAGACATACGCGAAGGCCGAGGCGATTCTCGGCGTCGACCGTTCGCGCTGCCTGTTCGTCGCCAATCACGCGTTCGATTGCATCGGCGCCAAGGCCTACGGAATGCGCGCCGCCTTTATCGACCGCCGCCGCCGCCCGTTCGGCCAGACGCCCCACCAGCCGGACGCGGTTTTTTCCGATTTCGCCGCTCTCGCGGACGCGCTGGCCTGACGTGGTTTTCGCCGTTGCCGCGGGGCGCGACGACAGGGGCGCGCGCCCTTGCGCGGCGGCGCGGTCGCGGGGTATAAAGCGGCCCCTTTCGGAAGTATTCCCGGGGGGCGCATAGCTCAGATGGTAGAGCAGCTGACTCTTAATCAGCGGGTCCCAGGTTCGAGTCCTGGTGCGCCCACCACCTTTCCCGTTCCACGCGATTTTGGTTAACCCGCCCGCCGCCGGACGGACGAGGTCAATTTCATTCCGTTGGTTCCTG